>JAGRFM010000239.1 GCA_020446045.1 Nitrosomonas sp. | reverse complement strand
GCGTGTATTTTGCTATCTCCAGCCTTCCGGATTTCCGTTTTCTAAATATCAAACACTCACGAAACCGGATATACCGTTTATGCAGTAACGCGAGTGTTGATTACTTGTTTTTTCGTTATCGATTAATAACGATACATTTCAGGCTTATACGGACCATTTTTATCCAAACCAAGGTATATGGCCTGCTCATCGGTTAATTCGGTCAAATTCGCGCCAATTTTGCCCAAATGTAACCGCGCCACTTTTTCATCCAGATGTTTCGGCAATACGTACACTTCTTTCTGATAGTTATCGCCATGACACCAGAGTTCAATTTGTGCGAGAACCTGGTTGGTAAACGAATTTGACATGACAAACGAAGGATGACCCGTCGCACAACCCAGATTAACCAACCGTCCTTGCGCCAGGACAATAATCCGGCGGCCGGTTGGGAAAATGACATGATCCACCTGTGGTTTGATATTTTCCCATTGATATTTTTGAACGGAAGCGATATCAATTTCCGAATCGAAGTGGCCAATATTACACACAATCGACTGGTCTTTCATGCTAATCATATGGTCATGTGTAATCACTCTGAGATTACCGGTTGCTGTAACGAAAATATCCGCCTTATCGCATGCATCTTCCATGGTCACCACACGGTAGCCTTCCATCGCAGCTTGCAATGCACAAATAGGATCAATCTCGGTAATCCAGACCGTAGCACCCAATCCCCGCAGCGATTGCGCACAGCCTTTACCCACATCGCCGTAACCGCAAACTACCGCAATCTTACCCGCAATCATGACATCCGTTGCGCGTTTGATACCGTCAACCAGCGATTCGCGGCAACCGTACAAATTGTCAAACTTGGACTTGGTCACCGAATCGTTCACGTTAAACGCGGGAAATGGCAATTCACCATTTTTCTGCATTTCATAAAGACGATGCACACCAGTCGTGGTTTCTTCGGTTACACCATTGATATCCGCCAATTTCCTGGAATACCAACTCGAATCTGTTGACAGCTTCTTTTTAATCGAAGCAAATAACGCTTCCTCTTCTTCGTTGGTCGGATTGGCAATAACGGAAATATCTTTTTCCGCCTTGCTGCCCAGAATCAACAATAAGGTTGCATCACCGCCATCATCCAGAATCATATTGGCATTGCCAGGTTGTCCGCCAGTATCCCACTCAAAAATCCGGTGTGCGTAATCCCAGTAATCATCGAGCGATTCACCTTTATACGCAAAAACCGGGATCGCTTGTGACGCAATAGCAGCGGCAGCATGATCCTGTGTCGAGAAAATATTGCAGGAAGCCCAGCGAACTTCCGCACCCAGCGCAACCAGGGTTTCAATCAAAACCGCTGTTTGAATGGTCATATGCAGCGAACCTGCAATTCGCGCACCTGCCAGCGGCTTTTGCCCGGCATATTCTTTGCGCACCGCCATCAAACCGGGCATTTCGGTTTCAGCAATAGCTATTTCCTTGCGCCCCCACTCTGCCAGGGAAATATCGGCAATTTTATAATCGGTGAAATTACTTCCGTCAGAATTTAACACTGCGTTCATCGTTACCTCCTAAAACTTGGAACGAGCGCCGTTGAAACATTATCCACATAAACTGAGCCTCACGGTACATCCCGTTGCAGCGCCCCTCAGCACAGTGGAAAAAGACTAAATTCTATAAGCTATTAAAGAAATCAAATGAATCAAATACCGGCATCGGCACGCAATTGCTCGGCTTTATCGGTTTTTTCCCAGGTGAACTCAGCTTCTTCACGACCAAAATGACCGTATGCAGCAGTTTTGGTATAAATCGGACGCAACAAATTCAGTGAATGAATGATAGCGCGAGGGCGCAGATCAAAATGTTTATCGATTAACTGAATAATTTTTTCATCCGACACTTTTCCGGTACCGAATGTATTGACCATTAGTGAGACTGGTTTCGCCACGCCGATGGCATAGGCAACCTGTACTTCACACTGACTGGCAAGACCGGCTGCGACGATATTTTTCGCGACATAACGACCTGCATAGGCAGCAGAACGATCCACTTTCGAAGGATCTTTACCGGAAAAAGCACCACCACCGTGACGCGCCATACCACCGTAAGTGTCAACAATGATTTTACGTCCTGTCAAACCACAATCGCCCATCGGCCCGCCGACTACAAAACGCCCGGTTGGATTAACCAGATAACGGGTTTGTTCATTCAACATATTTTGTGGCAATATCGGTTTGATGATTTCTTCAATCACCGCTTCGGATAAATCCTGATGCGTAATATCGGGGTTGTGCTGTGTTGAAATCACAACCGTATCAATATGCACAGGCTTTCCATCCTGATATCGAACCGAAACCTGTGACTTGGCATCCGGACGCAACCACGCCAATTTCCCGTTTTTTCTCATTTCCGCTTGACGTTCGACCAGTCGATGCGCGTAATAAATCGGCATAGGCATTAATTGCGGTGTTTCATCGCAGGCATAACCAAACATCAGTCCCTGGTCACCCGCACCCTGATCCATTTCTTCTTCTTTAGAACGATTGACACCCTGGGCAATATCCGGCGACTGCTTGTTAAATGCGGTTAAAACGGCGCAGGTTGTAGAGTCAAAACCGATGTCGGAACTGGTATAACCGATATTACGAACGGTTTCCCGCGCAATCACGTTATAGTCAACCGTGGCGTTTGTTGTGATTTCACCGGACAGCACTATAAGGCCAGTGCTGCACATGGTTTCACAGGCGACCCTGGCATTTTCATCCTGGCTCAGGATGGCATCCAGTACTGCATCAGAAATCTGGTCGGATACTTTATCGGGATGCCCTTCAGACACTGATTCGGAAGTAAAAAGATAGTTACTCATCGCGATCCTTATTGATTTGAAAATCTTTTTATTATAACAAAGTGAGTCTATCTTAAAAATACGTACTCAACAAAACGTGATAAAAACCAATCTGTCCCCGTAAAAAATTGGACAGTCTTCAATGATGATGCGGTTACTTACTGTCTTATAGCTGCAATAGCAATCAAACGTACATATGTCAGACTTGCATATTGATTTGGCTACCATATCAATTCATTGTTGTTATTACTTGAATTTGAAAAG
>JAGRFM010000238.1 GCA_020446045.1 Nitrosomonas sp. | reverse complement strand
CCTATTAAAGCTAAACCGCCAACACCATAAATCAGTGGACTGTCCCAGGTGTGCGGTGAAAATGCTTCGGCCAGCGTGATTAAAAGTGGAATCGTAACTAATGCCGCAATGAGCTGAATGGTATTGAAATGCTGGTGAAATACCAGTATTGAGACAAATGTTGCGACAAAGACACAGGTGCTGCCTATATAGCTGCGCACATATTTTTTACAGGTAAACAACGCGTGAGTTGTATATTTCCTTTTTCCGAATCGAATGCCTACCGGTTCGGCAAGGCCGTCACCGATACCGTTGGCCAGTAGAATAATCATGATAAGTGGCAAAATGTCATGGTGGGAGAAGTAGGCCAGCAATGGAATAAGCACCAGATAGCTTGCCAAGAACTGGGTATAAAGCCATGTCAGTGTTAACGGTCTGTCCTCGGGCCGGTCTATCGAACGAAACATAACCGTGACCATTTTGAATCGGGTACGGATTGGAGCGATAAATACAGTCAAAAAAACAAAGACAAAAACGATGTCCATAATGAATGTTGCTGCACTGAAGGAATACGCAACAACCGATTGCAGTAAGACCGGTAAAAAGAAAAAGGCGAAATGATTGACTTTACGCGTATAGTTGACCTTGATGCCGCGATGAATGACCAGCAATCCGCATAGGTAATGAATCAACAGTAATAATGTGTAAAACAGCGTGTGATGTAACCAGTATTCGAGTGGAAGATTCATAGTATATGATGTGCGCTTTTTGATTCTGCCTTTATCTATCCTGATGATTCTACAAATCAGTCGCATCGCGGTACAAGCGGCATGACTTTACTGGATGGTAGCTTAATCCGGTATTTTATGCCGATAAGAAAGGTTGCGGCATTGAGAGTGTTTACTGTGTTCGCAGTGTTTGCATTGCTTACACTGTCAGGTTGTCAGCAACTGACCAAAACGTTCAAGCCAACCGAGTCACCTTATCAACGCAAGGACTGGCCGCACTGGATCGACGTGGATAAAAATTGCCGCAATACCCGGCAGGAATTGTTGATTGTAACCAGTCAGAAACCTGTGCAATACAAGGATACCCGTCAATGTACGGTCAAGGCAGGCAAGTGGATCGGTCCTTATACGGGAAAAACATTGACCAAAGCCTCGGATGTCGATATCGACCATATCGTCTCGCTCGCACATGCGCACCGGCATGGTGCCGCCAACTGGACGCGTGCGCAACGCCGCACCTTTGCCAACGACTTTGAAAACCTGCTCGTGGTTGACGATGCCACCAACCAGGCAAAATCCAACAAAGCCCCGCATGAATGGTTGCCGCCAAACAAGGCTTTTTGGTGCGAATACGGTCAGCGTTGGCAGCGTGTCAAAGACAAATACCGGTTGTTTTACAGCGATCCGGAGCGAAATGTACTGGAAAGATTGTCAGCGTATTGTCTCCATTGATGATGGACATCCGGATAAATGCAGTTTGTTTGGTGTTTGAGGTACGGCAAAACAACAATTGCCGGTCATCGGTACAATGCCGGCAATTATTCGCTATTGATTCTTTTTCTGAATAAATTCTATTTTGTAGCCATCGGGGTCTTCAACGAAGGCAATAACGGTTGCGCCGTGTTTCATGGGGCCGGCTTCTCGTGTTACTTTTCCGCCACGTTTGCGGGTTTCCTCGCAGGCGGTATAAGCATTATCAACTTCAATGGCAATATGCCCGAAGCCTTCGCCAAGATCATATTGGTTGGTATCCCAGTTGTGGGTCAGTTCCAGAACAGTGCCACTGGCTTCATCCTGATAACCGACAAAAGCCAGCGTAAAGCGACCTTCGGGATAATCTTTGCGGCGCAGCAGCTTCATGCCGAGCACCTGGGTATAAAAGTCGAGTGATTTTTCGAGATCACCGACGCGTAACATGGTGTGTAAGATGCGCATTAAATTTTTACCATTTCGAAATCTTCTTTACGTGCGCCGCATTCCGGGCATGTCCAGTTGATGGGAACGTCTTCCCAGCGCGTTCCCGGAGGAATACCTTCGTCGGGCGACCCTTTTTCTTCATCATAAACGTAGCCACAGATAAGACACATGTATTTGTTATAGTTTTGATTTTCTTCAGAAGACATAATAGATCGTCATTTCCATTTGGTTTAAAATGCTATTTTAAGGTATAAACACATGTTACAGCCACCCCCAAATGTACTTTCCTTTGCAGCCAATGACCCGAGCGGCGGTGCGGGTATCCAGGCTGACCTCCTTACCATTGCCAGCATGGGTTGTTATCCTTTGCCGGTGATGACGGCGATTACGGTTCAGGATACCGTGGGTGTCGATGACATATTGCCGTTTGATGCAGACTGGATTGATAATCAGGCCAGAACGATACTGGAGGATATGCCGGTGCATGCATTTAAACTGGGGTTGTTAGGCAGTGTTGAAATCATTACGATTATTGCTGAAATTGTGTCCGACTATCCCGACATACCGCTTATCATGGATCCGGTTCTGGCTTCGGGACGGGGTGATGAACTGGCCAATGAAGAGATGATTGACGCCATGTGCAGACTGTTGTTGCCTCAGGTGACAATTCTGACCCCGAATAGTCTGGAAGCCAGACGACTTGCACAATTTGACGAAGACGATGATGAGTCTGAAGACCAGCCGGTTTTGTCGTTGGAAGAATGCGCGATCGGGTTATTGGAAATGGGTTGTGAAACAGTTCTGATTACCGGCGCCCATGAGAATACGGCGCAGGTCGTGAATTCGTTGTACGATGCCAATGGCATGGTGCGCAGTGATGAATGGCGACGATTGCCGGGCAGCTATCATGGTTCCGGTTGCACGTTGGCTTCTGCTGTTGCGGCTTCAATGGCAAAAGGGCTAACTGTGACAGAAAGTGTTTATGCTGGCCAGAAATATACCTGGCAGGCGTTGAATGCAGGTTTCCGGCCAGGCATGGGACAGCATATTCCAAATCGTTTGTTTTGGGCGGATTCTGCTAAAGGCACTGGGTGAAAGCTTGATATATGAATCACAATAACACAAGCAGCGTCCAGTCTTGTCGTATCGGTGGTGTTTATGGCATTACGCCTGATAGGGCGGATACGGCAGATTTACTGAGCAAGACGTCGCAGGTGCTTGCCGGTGGCGTGCGTTTGATACAATATCGTAACAAAACAGCAGATGCGGATTTACGCAACACACAAGCAAAATCGTTGTTGCAACTTTGCCGGCAATACGATGTGCCGCTGATTATCAATGATCATATCGATCTGGCGATGGAAATCGGAGCGGATGGTGTTCATGTTGGAGAACAGGATGCTAGTGTGGCAAATACCAGAAAGCTAATGGGCCCGGAAAAAATTATTGGTGCATCTTGCTACAATAGACTGGATCTGGCGCTGACTGCACAGGCAGAAGGGGCGGATTATGTGGCGTTTGGCGCATTCTATCCAACAACAACCAAACAGAACACGGTAGTTGCGCCGCTCGAAATTTTGGATCAGGCTAATAAAGCCGCATTATCCATTCCGGTTGTAAGTATTGGCGGGATTAATACAGCCAATGCATTGGCGCTGATTCAAGCGGGCGCGGATGCGATTGCAGTAAGTCAGGCTTTGTACCGGGCTGAGGATATTTGCAAGACGGCGAAAGTTTTTTCCGGCTTTTTCTTGCGTTGAAAAACACTATTTTTATTTGTATTAATTTTTGAGAGTATTTTGATGACTTCACGTAACCAACAATTATTCGAACAATCCCAGAAATTTATTCCCGGCGGTGTTAATTCGCCGGTACGGGCTTTTAAATCGGTCGGGGGGACTCCCGTTTTTTTTCAGCGCGGAAAAGGCGCTCATGTTTGGGATGTGGATGGTAAATCCTATATCGATTATGTTGGCTCCTGGGGCCCATTAATACTGGGTCATGCCCATCCCGAAGTGGTCAAGGCAGTGCAAAAAACAGTAGAAATGGGACTGACCTTTGGTGCGCCGACAGAAGCCGAATTGGAGATTGCCGAGCTGATTTGCAATTTGATTCCATCCATTGAGCAGGTGAGATTGGTCAGTTCCGGGACTGAAGCCGGGATGAGTGCCATCCGTCTTGCGCGCGGTTATACCGGCCGTAATAAAATTATCAAGTTTGAAGGGTGTTATCACGGTCATGACGATTCCTTGCTGGTCAAGGCGGGGTCAGGTGCATTGACATTCGGCAATCCAAGCTCCGCCGGTGTACCCCAGGAAACAGCGGGTCATACCATTGTGCTTGATTATAACGATACCGCCGGTTTGGAAGAAAGTTTTAAAAAATTCGGTGATGATATTGCTGCGGTGATTGTTGAACCGGTAGCCGGGAACATGAACCTGATTACGCCAAAAGCAGATTTTCTGTCGTCGTTACGCGCACTGTGCACGCAATATGGCAGCGTATTGATTTTTGATGAAGTGATGACCGGTTTTCGTGTCGGCCTGGGTTGCGCGCAAGGACTATATCAAATCAAACCGGATCTGACCACGCTTGGTAAAGTGATCGGTGGCGGCATGCCGATGGCGGCATTTGGCGGCAGGCGTGAAATTATGCAATGCCTGGCGCCAGTCGGTGCAGTTTACCAAGCTGGAACATTATCAGGGAATCCGGTTGCCGTTGCGGCTGGATTAACAACGTTGAAATTAATTCAGGAAAACGGATTCTACGACAACTTGGCTGCCCGGGCGCGTCAACTGACAGAGGGTTTGACCGCCAGTGCGCAAAAAAATGGCATTGATTTCTGTGCGCAATCGGTGGGCGGCATGTTTGGTTTATATTTCAGCCAACAAATACCGACCAGTTTTGCCGAAGTAACTGCTTGTGACAAGGATGCCTTTAATCGGTTTTTTCATGCCATGCTGGATAAAGGTGTTTATTTTGCGCCATCCGCATTCGAAGCGGGTTTTGTTTCTTCAATCCATTGCGATACGGAGATCAACGAAACATTAGCGGCTGCCGATGATATTTTTGCTGCCTGGTAGGGCGCAGGGCATAGGACAGGAGGAAAAATAAAAGGTGAAACAACCCGGTGTTGTTTCACCTTTTACTGTTTTGGATATTGAACGTATTAGCGCATTCCCTGGATATACGCTGACACGGCTTGTTTTTCTATACCACTCATGCGCGTCAAGACTTGTTGCATAACTTGATCATCGTTAGTGCGTTCGCCTTTGTTGAACAGGTCGAGTTGCATCAGCGTGTAAGGTGCATGTTGTCCTGCCAGTGCGGGATAATGGGGCGGAATACCTTTACCGGTCGGGCCGTGGCAGCTTGCACAGGCCGGCACGCCATTTTCAATATTGCCGCCATGATAGATGACTTTTCCGATTGCAACGAGGTTTTCATTATCGGATGCTTGGCCGGGCGTCGCTTCCTGCGACGAATAAAAAGCGGCCAACTCTTCCATATTTTCTATACTAAGTCCGGCAACCATCGGTGTCATGGCATCGCTGTGACGAACTGCCGGTTCACCATCCTCGGCTTTAAATTCCTGTAGTTGTTTTAACAGATATTCTTCCTGTTGTCCGGCCAAACTTGGGAAATTCGGAATGATACTGTTTCCATCTGCGCCGTGACAGCCGGCACAAGCGCCTGCGGCAATATCTTTACCACTGGTAGGGGTTTGGGGTGTTTCAGGTGCTTCAGCTACTTCAGGTTCCTGTTCTTCTGTTTCTACTGCAACCTCTTCATCGGCTGCTTCTTCAACAGCTTGCGATTCAACGACTTCCGAATCCTCTGCGTCATCATCATCGGCTGTAAATGCTGGTGCAGATAAAGCAAGCGCAAAAACTGAAATGATTGCCAAACTTTTTTTACTCATTTTCATAATATTTCGTATTCCATATTTTTAAGCCATCAAAATTCTGGTACTTTTACTTTCGGTTTGTCTGATTAACGTGGCATTTTATCAAGGCAAAGGATTGTTAACAACAAGATTCTTGAGAATGTTCTTATAAATTTAACATCTTAGGGGGTGTCGTCATGTGTTATGTACAGTTCTGTTTGTTTTTCGGGCAAAAGAATCAAGTTTTTGGGCCGCAGGACATGCTAAAGCACATTCAAGGAGCAAAAACGACGATAATTTTGTTCGAAAAGCAAACCCGAAGGGCGTGGCATATTGTTGTGCCTGCTTGTTCAAGGTACTTGGACATAGCTAAGGCTATGCCCTGCGCACTTTTCACAAACATCCATCAAAAATCTGCACACGCATAAATGCACATAACACATGACGACATCCTCTAATGAAAAAAGTATTTTTTTTACTCCTTGCCGTTAATGTTTTGTTTGCCGTGGTGATGAGTTTTCAATCTGAGCAGCAAGAACCGGTTTCAGTTGGTGTGTTTCCGGAAAAAATCGTTTTGTTACCCGATTCTGTAGCATGTGCAGTCTTGGGAGATTTTACTGAACAGGAGGTTGAACAAGTTGAGGATGCGCTGAATCAGGTGGAATTGCCCAGGCGCTACAAGAAAGTGTCAGCAAAAGCCATTGTCAGATATTGGGTACATACCGATCCTTTTACGGACCGGCAAACAGTCGAAAGAGAAATTAATAAATTGAGAAATATGGGTATTATCAGTTATCGGGTGCAGGAAGAAGGAAAATGGTTGAATGCAATCTCCTTTGGCGAATTCAGGAATGCCTCCACAGCCAACAAATTACTGGAAACGCTTAATGATAAAATTGAAATCAGCGCGATGATTCATGAATATGAAATCAGGCATAAGAAATTTTTGATCTTTGAAATTGATCATCAAAAAATGTCTGAATTACATTATCTGACAGAACTGTTTCCGAACAGTAATCTGGAACAGACGACCTGTGAGCGCTTATAATAGGGTACGATTTAATTTAAGACTCTCCCAATGAGATGGTTTAGACGAAATATGAAGATAACGATCAAATCCGCAGAGGAAATCGAAAAAATGCGCGTGGCGGGCAGACTGGCGTCCGAGGTGCTTGATTACATAACCCCTTTTGTTAAAGTCGGGATAACGACAGGGGAGCTCGATACGTTGTGCCATGATTACATGGTCAATGAGCAGAAAACAATACCTGCGCCATTAAATTATGCGCCCTCCGGCCATAAACCTTATCCCAAGTCGATTTGTACGTCGGTCAATAACCAGATTTGTCATGGTATCCCCGGTGGTAAGCGGTTAAAGAATGGCGATATTCTGAATATCGATATTACTGTTATCAGCGATGGTTATCATGGCGATACCAGCCGCATGTTTTACATTGGAGAGCCTTCAATCCAGGCCAAGCGTTTATGCGAAGTAACCTATGAAGCGATGTGGCGCGGGATTGACGTAGTCAAACCCGGCAGTCACCTGGGCGATATCGGGCATGCCATACAAAAGCTTGCGGAAGGTGTCGGCTATAGTGTGGTCAGGGAGTTTTGCGGCCATGGCATCGGGAAAAAATTTCACGAAGACCCCCAGGTGTTGCATTACGGTAAACCGGGTGCGGGGCTGGAACTCAAGCCGGGAATGACGTTTACCATAGAGCCCATGATTAATGCGGGAAAGGCAGCGATACGCCATCTTCCCGATGGTTGGACAGTGACAACCAAGGACAGCAGCTTGTCTGCACAATGGGAACATACCGTACTGGTAACCGATGACGGTTATGAAGTGTTGACCGTTTCCAGTGGTACGCCGCCAAAACCGAACTACCGTTTTTAGAAACGCCCTCATATCAATTGGAATACAACTCTTTATGATACGCAGTCACAACCGCAGCGCTTCACAAATCAGACCGATACAAATCACCAAAAACTATACGAAACATGCCGATGGTTCCGTGCTGATTGCGTATGGCGATACGAAAGTTATTTGTACGGCATCGATCAACGAAAATATTCCCTCGTTTCTCAAAGGGAAAAATCAGGGTTGGCTTACGGCAGAATACGGTATGTTACCGGGTTCGACAAACGAACGCATGCAGCGTGAAGCAGTGCGGGGCAAGCAATCGGGCCGTACCATGGAAATACAGCGTTTGATAGGTCGGTCGCTGCGTGCGATTGTGGATTTGTCCCGGTTAGGTGAGCGTACATTGCAAATCGATTGCGATGTCATTCAGGCCGATGGCGGTACGCGAACAGCCAGTATTACCGGTGCGTTTGTCGCGTTGCATGAAGCAGTCAGTAAACTGCTTGAGCGGCGGGCTATCGAAGCATCGCCAATACTGGATCACGTGGCGGCTGTTTCGGTCGGCATTTATCAAGGCGTTCCCGTGCTGGACCTGGATTACCAGGAAGATTCAACCTGTGATACGGATATGAATATAATTATGACCGGAAACAATGGTATCGTGGAAGTTCAGGGAACGGCTGAGGGTGAAGCATTCAGCCGTACCGAGTTGAGCCAGATGCTCGATCTGGCGGAAAAAGGCATACAGGAATTGATCACGATTCAGAAAACAACTTTGGGAATTGCCTGATCGCATGATTCATTTGGAGAAACTGGTCATCGCCAGTGGTAATCAGGGGAAGTTACGGGAAATAAGCACATTGCTGTCGCCCTTAAATATCGAGGTAATTCCGCAGTCTGAATTCAATGTTCCCGAAGTCGAAGAACCGCATCCAACGTTTGTCGAGAATGCTTTAATCAAAGCGCGCCACGCAAGCCGCCATACCGGTCTGCCGACTTTGGCGGACGACTCGGGGATTTGTGTCAATAGCTTAAAAGGCGCGCCGGGTGTGTATTCGGCACGTTATGCGGGTGAGCCGAAATCGGATCAGCGTAATAATCTGAAATTGGTCGAGACGCTTAAAACAGCAACAGACCGGAGTGCTTATTACTATTGTGTCATCGTGTTGCTGCGTCATGTCGAAGATCCGCAGCCGATTATTGCCGATGGACTATGGCGGGGTGAGATTATTCTGGAGCCCCGTGGCTCGGGCGGGTTCGGTTACGATCCCTATTTTTTGCTGCCTGAATTGGGTATGGCCGCTGCCGAGCTCGATGCGGACACAAAGAATGCCATCAGCCATCGCGGCAAAGCCCTGGCAAAACTGATGGAATCCTTGCGGCCCTAGGGGCTGTTCTCAATTAGTGAATTATTTCTGTTGCCCCTGAAATGATGCCAGGCAGGGCAGGGCTTGCAGGCAATGGTTATTCCCTTGTCAAAAGACCTAACACGGTCAGCGGCAGTGAAAAGCTAACCCACAGGGTGCACACAAGATATCCTGTCACTGTGTGCAGCACTTACCAATGGAACAACCATTCGCTGTGTGCTGTGCGCCTTGTGACAAAATATCTTGTGGGCGCTGTACTCGCAAATATTAAGTTGAAGGAGCACTATTGCCACACTTTAATCGTAACGCAACTCGATTGGTGTCATCAGGATAACAATCAACCGAGGCTTTTAGGTTTAATCATGAAATTCAGATGATGGGTTACGGTCTATTATGCATTTATGTGCTGTGTATTTCGGCGTTGTTTGTTTATGGCGTCAATTGCTACTATATGGTGTGGCGTTTCTGGAAGACCCGGGGAGCAGCCGGTATCCGGATACGTCGGCAGGTCGATGCAGTCCAATCGATTTTTAATGATGACGATCAATTGCCCCACGTCACCACACAAATCCCGTTGTATAACGAAGCAAATGTCGCCGAGCGCGTTATTCGAGCCGTCGCGGCTATCGATTATCCGGCGTCAAAACATGAAATTCAGATTCTGGACGATTCCACGGATGAAACCCGTGTCATTGTAGATGCCGTCGCTGAGGCATTACGGTCGACAGGTAAGGATGTCCAGGTTTTTCGACGTGATAGTCGCGATGGATTCAAGGCCGGCGCGCTGGCTGCGGGGTTGAAAGTCTGTAAAGGCGAGTTTGTTGCGATTTTTGACAGTGACTTCGTGCCGCAACAGGATTATCTGCGGCAAATGATCCCACCGCTGCTTGCCGATACAAAACTGGCTTTTGTTCAGGCGCGTTGGGGGCATTTGAATGACGCGCATTCATTTTTGACGCAGGCGCAAAGTATCGGTATCGATGGGCATTTTATGATTGAACAAAGTGCCCGTGCGACGAATGGTTTTTTTATGAATTTTAACGGTACGGCAGGGGTATGGCGCAAATCGGCGATTGAAGATGCCGGTGGATGGCAGGCCGATACGCTGACCGAAGACATGGATTTATCCTATCGCTGCCAGTTGGCAGGGTGGCGTGCGGGATTTCTGGCAGATGTGGTGGTTCCCGCGGAATTACCGCAAACATATACGGCATTCAAAAGCCAGCAGTTTCGCTGGGCAAAAGGCTCTATCCAGACAGCCATGAAGCTGTTTCCGCAGGTGTTGAGATCGAAAGCCGGTGTCATGGCGAAGATACAGGCTTTTTTGCATTTGACGCATTACAGCATCCATCCTGTCATGGTGGTGTTATCGGTGTTGACGTTGCCCGTGTTGTTGACGCTTTCGGTTAATGTGCCCTGGCAGATGATGGTGGTTTTTATGGGGTGTATTCTGGTTGCGATTTGCGGGCCGAGTTCGCTGTATATTACCAGCCAGATTGCGACAAAAAGCCGTATGAAAAAGCTGTTTTACCTCCCGGTGTTGATGTGCGTCGGTGTCGGTATTGCACTTTCCAATTCACGGGCGGTCGTCGAGGCGCTCTTGAAAGTCAAAAGCGGTTTTGTTCGCACACCCAAAAGTGGAGATGCCAACAATCAGCAATGTCGCACTTACCGGGTAAAAACTCCCATTTTGCCGGTATTTGAAATTCTGTTGGGGTGCTATTGTATGATTAGCCTGCTATTTTATTTGCATGCGAAACACTATATGGTTGGCCCGTTTTTATTGATTTATACCTGCGGGTTTCTATGGGTTGGCATCCGTTCTTTCCGGGAAGGATACGAAAAGGGTTGACGGTGATTGGTGAGAGTCCTTCCGCCCTGCAGTCTTGGACTGTTTGTCCGGGCATAAATATTGACTATGCATAGTGTTCGTCCGATCTTTTTTGGGTTGTCAATCGGCCTGATGCTTTTGGCCGGCGGGTTACATTGGACGGCCTGGGCTGAAATCACTAAAGCGCCGTTCATGCTAGTTTCCTATGGTTTGCTATTTTGTGGATGTTTGGGAGCCTGGTCATGTTTTCCCGATGGTTTGCGCATGGTATGGAAAATTGTTTTGATCGTTGGTGTTTCATTGCTGGTAAGAATCGGCATGACAGGCGTTCCGGTTTCGGACGATGTATACCGGTATTTATGGGAAGGCAAGATCGTCGCTGCCGGTGAAAGTCCTTATCGGTATCCGGCGGATCATCCCGGTTATGCCGATTATCGGGATGCTTACTGGGAAGGCGTGAACCACAAGGATAAACTGACGGCTTATCCACCGTTTGCTGAACTGGTTTTTGCTGCGATCAGCAGTCTCTTTTATACGCCGTGGGCTTTCAAGGTTTTTTTTACCATCGTGGATTTATGCGTTATCGGTGTGTTAATCGCGATGCTCAAGCAGTATGCGATGGATATACGCAATGTATTGTTTTATGCACTCAACCCACTGACCTTGTTTGCTTTTGCCGGGGAAGCACATTTTGATGTGCTGTTGATTTTTGCCATGTTGCTGTCGATCTGGCTTGCCGAACAGGGGAGATTCGTCTGGGCATGGTTTTGGCTGGGGGTGGCGATTCAGATCAAGATTGTCGCAATTGTTTTGCTGCCGCTTTATTTGTGGCGATGTCAGTGGCAAAAAGGCTGGATTATTTTAATTCCGTTGGTTATACCATCGCTTTTTTTTGTATCGACATTACCGGGATTTTTTCAAGGCGTTTGGCATTTTGGCGGATTGAATACGTTTAACGGGCCGGTGCATGGTCCGATTGTTTATATGCTGGACGGTGATGTGTTTTTGGCTACGTTGCTGGTTATTGCTATGCTTGGCCTGTTAGTAGTGTGGGCTGTCTGGGCGATCCGGCCGTTAACCAAAGCGGCGCATGTTTCTGTTGGTGCTTTGGTGTTGCTTTTGCCAGTGGTGCATTACTGGTATATTCTGTGGGCGCTGCCTTTCGTCGTTTTGTTTCCAGGCGTTTCCTGGCTGGTATTAAGTTTGACAAGCGGTGCGTATTTTGTGTCGGTTTTCAGCGTGGAGCAGGGTGGTGAATGGATGTTGCCGGTATGGGCGATGTGGTTCATGTGGTTGCCGTTTTTGCTGTTTTTTGCGTTTGAATTACGTATTGTTTTATTGCGGCTTTTTCGTCGTGACAGTGTTTGGAAAAAACCGGAAACGCTGGCAGTTGTTGTGCCGGTTTTAAATGAAGAAAATCGGATCAAATCCTGTCTGATTGCGTTGCAAGCCATGCAGTCGTCGCCCAATGAAATTATCGTATGTGACGGCGGATCTACTGACAGGACGATGTCGGTGGCGGAAACAATGGGGGCGCATGTGATCGCAAGTGAACCGGGACGTGGCATACAAATCGGTGCGGGTGTTGCGCAGGTAAGTTCCGATGTGGTGCTGATTGTTCACGCGGATTGTCGGTGTGACGAATCGGTAAGTCAGCAGATTATGGCGGTACTCGGAAAAAATCCGGATGCTGTTGGTGGGGCGGTAGGGCAGCGGTTTGAAGCGTCAAATGCTAAACTGATGATCATTGAAATGTTGAACGATTTGCGTGCGGCATTAAGCGGTTCCAGTTTTGGCGATCAGGGACAGTTTTTTCGCGTTGCAGCACTTGAAAAAATTGGCGGTTATCCGGCTTGCCCGTTGATGGAAGATGTGGAATTGAGCTTACGAATGAAGCGGGCCGGTCGTGTCGTGTTTATCGGTAGTGGAATAAAAAATTCCGCCAGGCAATGGGGGCGGGATTTCAGTAGGCGTGTATGCTTGATTCTAAAGCTTGTATTGTTGTTTCACTGGAATCGTTTATTACGAAGGGATGTCACTCGAACGTTGTACGCCAAATATTACAACCGGTAATCATTTTGCTTGGGTGCGATAATATTCACCAGAGAAAACTAAGCTTGACTATAAACTGATTATCCAAAAAAACAATGGGCTATAAGCATCACAGCGCCGCTCACCACTCAAGTTAAGGAATTTTCCTGAAAGTTATATTTTTATTCATCAAGTTTGTACTTTTTGTAACGGTCAACTGAGGTTTTTAGTATTATGCACATTCATATTCTTGGCATTTGCGGCACCTTCATGGGCGGTATCGCTGCAATCGCAAAAGAATCCGGGCATCGGGTAACGGGTTGCGATCAGGATGTTTATCCACCGATGAGCACGCAGCTTGAATCGCTGGGCATAGAATTGATTGCCGGGTTTTCTGAAGACCAGATCAGTCTCAAGCCGGATGTTTTTGTCATTGGCAATGTGGTGACGCGCGGTAACCCGTTAATGGAAGCGATTCTGAACCAGAACTTGCCGTATATTTCAGGGCCGCAATGGTTATCCGAGAATATTTTGAGAAACCGTTGGGTGCTGGCGGTTGCGGGTACGCATGGTAAAACAACAACCAGCGCCATACTGGCGTGGATTCTTGAATATGCCGGATTGCATCCGGGTTTTCTGATTGGCGGTATTCCGGAGAACTTCGACACTTCAGCGCGCATTGGTCTGGTTTCATCAGAAAAGTTGCCGGAAAATACACAAGAATTGTCACCATTTTTTGTTATAGAAGCCGATGAATACGATACCGCATTTTTCGATAAACGTTCCAAATTTGTTCATTACCGTCCGAGAGTAGCGATATTAAATAACCTTGAATTTGATCATGCGGATATTTTTCAGGATTTGGCTGCCATTCAACGGCAGTTTCATCATTTTGTCAGAGTTGTTCCAAACAAGGGGTTAATCGTTTCCAATGGCACCGATGCGAATTTGAAACAGGTTCTGGATCAAGGGTGTTGGACGCCGGTAGAACCATTCGGTGTTGCAGATGGCTGGTATATCAAACGTGATGAAAAGATGAACGAAGTTTTTTTTAAACAGGAACTGCAAGGTCAATTGCAATGGGACTTGCTCGGCGAGCATAACCGCATGAATGCATTGGCGGCACTTGCTGCCGCACGGTATGCGGGGGTATCTGTTGAAGCCGGTATTGAAGCGTTGTCCCGGTTCAGGAACGTCAAACGCCGTTTGGAAATACGCGGAGAAGTTAAAGGCGTTACCATTTATGATGATTTTGCGCATCATCCCACTGCAATCCAGACGACCATCGATGGATTGCGCGAGCATGTCGGGCGGGCAAGAATACTCGCTATTCTCGAGCCACGTTCGAACACGATGAAAATGGGAATTTGGAAAGACAAACTTGCCGATAGTCTGAGGCAAGCCGATTTGGTATTTTGTTACAGTCGGGATGCTGATTGGGCAAACAGCGCACTTGCAGATCTCGACGGTAAGGTTGGTTGTTTTGTTGACTTGCAGGCTTTAATTACTGCTGTTTCAACCCAGGCGGTTACCGGTGATCATGTTCTGATTATGAGTAATGGTGGATTTGGAGGAATTCATAAAAAACTACTTGAAACTTTATCAAAGTAGAGAAAAGTTCACCAGAGATTGTCAATCGCCTTCAAATTCACACAAACTGAACACCTTGCAGCCCATTTTTTCCAGGCGTTTTCTGCCACCAACATCCGGTAAGTCAATCACAAAACAACATTCATGCACTGTTCCGCCCATGTCCTGAATCAACCGTACGGCAGCTTCTGCTGTACCACCGGTTGCAATCAGATCGTCAATCAGTAATACACAGTCACCCGGTTGAATGGCATCGGTATGGATTTCTATACGATCGCTACCGTATTCAAGTTGATAATCGCGACTAATAGTTTGAGCGGGTAATTTGTTTTGTTTGCGTATCGGGACAAAACCGATTTCGAGTTCATAAGCCACCGGAGCACCGATGATGAAGCCGCGTGATTCGATTCCCACGACTTTGTTGATTTGATGTGCTTGATACCGTTTGCTGATTTCTTGAATAGTTGTTCTTAAACCAATAGGGTCTTTAAGTAACGTTGTGATGTCGCGGAACATAATCCCTTGATGGGGATGGTGCGGGATGGTTCGAATTCGGGATTTGATAGGCATAACAATTGACGTGCTTTAATACAAAAAAAGACGGTTCCAACGTAAGTTGGAACCGTCTTTATACTATGTCACTTAAAAATTATACGTCTGTATATATTCTTAGTGATCCATTGCTGCTTTAGCGTCGAAGCTTGCAGGTGCTTTGACTTGAGTCATCATGTCATCGTCCCAATCGCCTTCAACATTCATGTGCAGCGCAGCGCCGAGTAATACAGCTTCAATCAGGTTATGACTGAGGTATACATACAGGCCTGGTTGATGGAATTCATAAGCAGCTGCTACAGCGGCGCCAGCAGGAACAAACCATGTTTCTTGACTTGTCAGAGGTACATCGCTGAATGAACCACCTACCCAGTACAGATCAGCATGACCACCGATCAAATGAGGATAAGATTGACGGTTAGCTGAAGAATGAACAAACAATACTTTTTCACCAACTTTTGCTGACAATGCGTTGTCACCGGTAATCGCGCCAACTGCACCATTGAATACAACGTGTGTTGGGATCAGGCCTTTAGCCAGTTCGAGCATTTCATGCATGCCGGCAGCTGGTGAAGCGTATTCTTTGAAGTTGCCTTTGCCATCGTTAGGCAGATAGAAATCTTGTTCACCGATGTAGAATGCACGGTCATAACGGTATGCATTGCCTTTTTCGTCTTTCAGACCATCACGTGGCAGAACCATGATTGCGCCGCTCATACCTGAAATAACGTGGAAAGGAATCATTGTTCCACCAGGTGCGCAGTGATATACGAATACGCCTGGTTTAACTGCCTTAAAGCGTAATACAACTTCTTCACCTGGTTGAACCAGTGTCAAGCCTGCACCACCCAATGCGCCTGTTGCTGCATGAAAGTCAACATTGTGTGCTAATGTACTTTCTTTTGGATTGACCAATGTAAGTTCTACATAGTCGCCTTCGTGAACTACGATCAATGGGCCTGGTACGCTACCGTTGAAAGTCAGTGCCCAGGCTTTGGCGCCAGGTGCAACTTCAATCAATTTTTCAATGGTTTCCATGCGTACTTCAACAACTCTTGGTCCGCCTTTAACAGCTTGGTCGTGTTTAGGTACTGCAGGTGGAGCCACCAGTTCTTGTTTAATACGTGGTAATTTTGAGATGTCTGTTGCAGCTACTGCAGTTTGCGTAGCAGCAAAACATAACAATCCCAGTCCAACAACTGCCTGAACAGCTTTAATCATATCTCCCTCCAATAAATGATAAACATTGCGTTTATAGCTTAAATATACGCCTTCTTATCTGTCATAACACCTCATTTTGGAAATGATTTTTTCTGAAAAAAAGGTGCACTGACACCTGCCCTTTTTTTAAGAGCAAAGGGCGGTAGGCAGACTATACACTTTCAGAGCAAAGCTGTCCATGTTTGAACGATGAATAAATTAGAAAAAAATGCTTTCAAAATCACCTTCTGAGAGTGGGGTTTTTGGTCTGTAATAGCCTATTTTATTTGCATAATTAGTAAATTTTCCAAATAGAACAATAATAAAGCTAACCCTGTATCAGGCGGATTTCTGCGGCTGCCAGATTTTCTTGTGTTCCTCGAAGTACGATGACATCACCGACCGCTAACCGTGTTTCTTCTGATGGTAATAATCCACGGATATTACGTCGCCGTACTGCGGTCACTTCAACGGACAGATTCGCCAGTTTGAGTTCGCCCAACGTTTTATCGACTGCTGCAGTGTTCGGTTCGATCGTGAGTGTTAACAAGCGTGGCAATATTTTTTCATTGTTTTCTTCAATCTCATCCGTGTCGCCAAAATAAAAGCCACGAAACAGGCTGTATCGTTCTTCCCGGGTCTGCCTGATCCGCCGTAAAATACGCCCGGTCGAAATGTTCATGAACATCATGGCATGAGATGCCAGCATCAGGCTGCTTTCCTGTATGTCTGCAACGACTTCCGTTGCGCCGGCCAGTTTCAGAACATCGAGATCGGAATCGTCACGTGTGCGCACGACAACAGTGAGTTCCGGACGTAAAGTCCGCACATGGTTAAGAATTTTTAACGCCGAAACAGTGTCCGCATAGCTGACAACTAACACTTTAGCGCGCTGTAATCCTGCCGCAACCAATACTTCCTTGCGCGCTGCGTCGCCGTAAACAACCGATTCTCCGGCAATTCGGGCTTCCTGGATTCGTTTCGGATCAAGATCGAGCGCGATAAAAGGTATCGATTCCTGTTCCAGAATACGAGATAAATTCTGTCCGCTACGTCCATATCCACAGATAATGACATGATTTTGCTCCGCCATAGTTTGTGCGGCAATGGATGTGATCTGCATGGCGCGTATCATCCATTCCGATGCATAGAACCGTTGCACAATGCGTTCACTGTTTTCGATGATGAATGGTGCTAGAAACATGGACAGCACTATGGCGGCAAGTGTCGGTTGCAGGGTCGCGTTGTCGATTAAGCCGCTGCCGCTAGCAAGTGCCAATAACACGAACCCGAATTCACCGCCTTGCGCCAAATATAATCCCGTCCTGGCGGCTATATTCGATTCGGCGCCAAAAAGACGGCATAAACCGTAGATCAACACTACTTTTACTACAATCAGGGTAATCAGTATAACCATCACCCAAACAAAGTTTTCTATGACGACTTGCATATCCAGTAACATGCCGATGGTAATAAAAAACAATCCCAGCAAGATGTCGCGAAACGGTTTAATGTCATCCTCAACCTGGTAACGATATTCTGTTTCGGATATCAGCATTCCGGCCAGAAAAGCACCCAAAGCAAGTGATAAGCCGGCAAACTCTGTCAGCCAGGCGAGCCCCAATGTGATCAGTAGTACATTCAGAACGAATAATTCAGATGATTTTTGATGGGCAACCAGATGAAACCATGGCCGCATAAGCCGTTGCCCAAAGAACAAAATCAATGTGAGAACGCCGAGTGCTTTCAACACGGCGATAGCCAGCATATTGCCATAGTCGGCTGTATCGCTGTCGACCGTTATGGCTAATGCCGGAATAATAATCAGTAGCGGAATGACAGCCAGATCCTGGAACAATAAAACACCGATGACCTGTCGGCCATGCGGAGTATTCAATTCCACTCTTTCGGATAACATCTTGATGACAATCGCCGTCGATGACATCGCCAGTGCACCACCTAAAGCAAATCCCACGCGCCAATCCAGTTGCAGGAACCAGGCTATTGCCATAACAAGTAAAATGCAGATTACAACCTGCGAAGTGCCGAACCCAAACACGATGCGTTTCATGGTTTTCAGCTTGGGTAAACTGAATTCCAGTCCGATGCTGAACATCAGAAAAACAACGCCGAATTCTGCCAGGTGGCGTGTCTCGTCATTATCCGGTATCCAACCCAAAGCATGCGGCCCGATAATTACACCCGCAAGCAGATATCCAAGCATCGGCGGCATTCGTAGTAAGCGGAAAAGCACAACGGCTATGACCGCGATAGCCAACAGGATAATTACAGGTTGAAGTAAATCTGGCATATAAACTTATCTGGATTGGAAATGACCGTGTAAAACAGTGATCCGAATAAATATAATTCTGTGTAAAATTAACGCGGAATTACAAACTGAGACTTACTATAACAAGAAATGAATTGTTTTTTGATAGATTTGTTGATATCAAAATGACCGATGATGCTTCATTTGATCAGTTGAATTCATCTGAATGCGATTTGAAATCTGATATTTAATAAATGTTTTGAAAGCGAGCAATCGCACAGTACGAATTTTTATTGCATGTTGAAGTTTAATTGTTCACAAAAATTATTCGTGGCTGCCGTTGGAATCAACAATCTCAATTCCGTTGATCAGTAACCGGTTTCTGGCTTGGCGCATGTTCAGCCGGCTTTTGTAATGGACTTTGACCATCGTCCCCGTTTTAAGGGCTGTAACGGCAAAATCATACAAATCATGGTCGGTGATTACAAAATGACTGAATTTGTTACCTCTGCCACCGACTTGTAGCGTCAAGTAGTAATCCCTGCGGGTATTTTTGTTTTTAACCGCATTGGTAATCCTGCCAAACTCAACGCCGTAGGCAATATCCACACCCAGTACAGGCGTATCGCCTTCGAGATACGTTTCGTCAAAGTGTTGTTCCGCTTTAACAAGGTCGATTGAAATCATTTCGGCGATAGCTGAACAAGATAAAAACATCGAGTTGCGTGGTGTTTTGAATTCGATGACAACGTCTTTTCCAATGAAATCTTCAATAGCGTCAAAGTCATCTTCATCAATACAGAATGGCCAGGGATTGTTATCCAATTCTAGCGGCATGCCGCCATAACTGACAAACGACCCACTATCGTTGCCGAGCAGCAATTGGCCGACATAAGCTTTATTTATGGTGCGGTTAAACATATTTTCCCGTCCAATCCGGCTTAATTGACCCGCTGCATAGCCATGCGTATCAATCAGAAATAGTCTTGAAATTGTTTCATTTTGGATGAATTGTGCCGTGCCGGAAGCAGCAATTAACATGCCTAAAACAAGAACAATAACGCTGATCAATAGGCAGGATAAGCGAAATGTTTTTTTTTCACCAATTATCGTTTTATGCATTTTTTAATTCTACTTTGTCAGATTATTCCAAAGCCACTTTTTGTCGGGCAGAAGACTGTTTAGCGCTGAGCCGTCGTTGGTGTCGCTTATGAATAATGCCAGCCAAATCCTCTGCTGTGAGTTGTCTT
>JAGRFM010000237.1 GCA_020446045.1 Nitrosomonas sp. | reverse complement strand
TGCAGATTTTGCACACCAGCCTTTCAATAAATGGCATAAAACACATCTACCCAGTAACGCTGCTTTCGATAGCGCCGACCGTTTCACTGTCATGCATCAAATGATAAGACAAGGACTCGGTGTTGGCCTGCTTCCACATTATTTGGGTGATGATGATGCTGACTTATTAGCGTTGTTTACTTTACCGGAAGAAGCAAACAAAGAACTCTGGATGCTCACACATCCGGATTTGCGTAACGTGGCACGCATTCGCAAATTGATGGAGTTTGTACGCAAAAAAATCACTCTTAAGAAACACCTCCTAACTAGCTGATTACAAACATCAGAATTAAACAGGCTGTTCATTGACGACGATTTTCATTCCCATTTTTTCAGCACGCTGGGCCAGTTGCCGCAGGACCCTTTCACGGTATCGTTCTTCGTAATAATCCTGCCCTTGGTCGGTGTATTCCTCGCCTTTGGTAAGCATAGTGTAAATCAACCGCGCCAATTTGTGCGCGGCGGCGGTCACTGCTTTGGGTTTATCCATGCGCCCGCACATCCTGCGGAAATACGCGCCCAGCGCCGACTGGCTGCTGCGAAGTGCTGCTGCAGCCAATCTCAAGGCTTGGGCTGCGCGGTTGGCCACTCGCTTGGTCTTGCCGCTCATCACCTTGCCTCCGGTAATCTTGGTACCCGGACACAATCCCAGCCAGCTCGTGAAGTGCCCGACCGAGGGGAAACGCGACATGTCCGTCCCAGTCTCGGAGATCACTGCCAGCGCAGTAGTGACGTCGATGCCGTTGATGCGCGTGAGATCGACCCCGCACATCCTGAAAAGCTGCGTGCGCAGATCAAACTTCGGCGCGTTGCGGGCATGGCCACGTTTCTTTCCCTTCGCCGGTTCGCCGTCATGAACTTGCAGGCTTTGCAATTGCTGCTCGATCTCTCGGTCGCACTCGGCCAGCTGCGCGCCAATAAAGTCGAACATGTCTAGCGCCTGCTTGAGTGCAAACAGATGCTCGGTGCGCCAGTTGCCTTGCAGGCTTTTTGCGATCTCGTCCGCTGTGGCGCGAATGCGCGCATTCTTCATCGCGGACAGTACTTGTCCATCACGCTCGCCGGCGACAATGGCGCGCAGAATCTTCTGCCCTGTCTCGCCAGTCACATCAGAAATGACGTTGGTGAGCTGGATATTCATCTGCGTGAGCGCCTTTTGCATGTGCTGCACATGCCGGGCTTGAGACTTCAGGAGCATCCCGCGCTGGCGCCACAGCGCGCGAAGCACACAAACATCATCGGCCGGGCGGAACGCACCGCTGAGTAAGCCGTAGGTCATGAGCTGCTGCAACCACTGGCAGTCCAGTACGTCGGACTTGCGTCCCGAGACGTTCTTGACGTGACGCGCATTGACCAGCAGCACCTTGAAGCCGCGCGATTCCAATAGCTCGAACAAGGGAATCCAGTACACGCCCGTGGATTCCATCGCGACCGTGTCAACCCCGCAAGCGTCAAGCCAATCGGCCAGGGCGTTGAGGTCAACCGTAAAGCTTGGGAACTCCCTGACGGGCACATCATCCCTGTCTGGCGGTACTGCCACATAATGTGAAGAACTGCCGATGTCGACTCCAGCCGCATTGGGGTGGGTGATCGTCAATGCTTCTCTGGATTTGCCCGGTTTAAAACAGATTTTGCGCTTGCATTGTCCCATGATTATCTCCATCTTTCGTTTTGGAATGTGGCACCACTTCGGGTACGTCGTCTAGCTCACTCTCTTAAACGGGATATCTGCCGGACATCTCTATAACGCCAGACCGATTCACCAATGTCGATGACGTCACCCATGACCACGCTAATCCTCGGGCATATATGCACCATTGCTATTCCGGTCTTCCGTGGCGCCGCATTCAACTTTGCCACATTCGAAGAGCGGTGTGTTTCTTCGGCGCGATTTGCGGCAAGGGGCCGATTACTACGCTAATCAATCACCAAACATTAATACAATAGTGTGATATTTATAGCGGCCTTTCTTTATTTTTAGCAGCTTAAATTGAATTCTATCATTTCAATTCAATAAAATAACTTGAATTGAATCTTTGCATATGGCGGTGACAGGTTAATTGTGTTTATTTGCATAAAACTTCATATGACTTATTCTTAATCTTTACTGATCCTTTTTTCTAACCATCCAGCCCATTTTACTGCCTTGACAATCAAATCCACACGATACCGTGCATTATACTCTGGCGTTCTTGAATGATAATTTGCTGCCTTTGTCCAGATATCACCTTTGTCAATTTTGATATGCTGGCGGACACGCCAGGCGGCCAGGTCGTAGGTATAACATCCGGCCTGTGCAACGTGATCGGCGGTGATGCCGTATTGGGATAAATCTTTAAGGTATGCAGTATTGAACTGCATCGCGCCGATATCGTGCGTACCGTTGCTATTTTCTACCCATTGACCGGGTTTTCCACCTTCTTTTTCTGCTATAGCCAACAAAATGTTGGCCGGAATTTCATATTTGACCGCAGCGATGATGGAACAGACGACGCGTTCCTGCATGTCTGGCGGCAAATCCATCATAAGCGGATATGTATATTTCTGGTGATAATCACTGGTGGAATCATTTATCTTCCAACGGCTTGGGCCTGAGTGGAAGCAGCCGTACTCGGGTACGGTTTGTGTCAATGGTTAGTAGTGCACCATCTGCCAAATCCGTAGACATTTGCTGTAATGCACCGATTACTTGTTTGCCGATAACGTCAGGGCTGACATCATCAGCACGGATTTGCACTACACTGGGTTTCTCACCATGAGTGACAGCCAGGATAGCACTGAAATCGAGATCGTGAGTCAGGACAATATAGTCATTCGTTTTGGCGTAAGCCATGATTTCACTGTCTGATGCATTGTATGCGCCAACTGCTGACCAGTGCGCCGCTTCAATGCCAGCGTTAGTCAGCACATCGACCCAGCGTGGTGACAAATTCATATCGATAAGCAGCTTCATTGGGAAGCAAGTATAACTTCACGTTCCTCCGAACGCCATGCTGCATACCGCAGCGCCTGCATAATGTCTTCACGTTCAAGATATGGATAGTCGGTAAGAATTTCATCGACACTGCGTCCCGCTCCAATTTGTCCCACGATCATACCGACTGTAACACGCATTCCCCGGATACATGCCTTACCACCCATGATGCCGGGTTGCTGTGTGATGCGATCAAGTTGTTCCATATGCTTATCCTTTTCGTTCCAAACGATCTGTCGGTTAATAATACCCTGATTGTGGCGGATAATTAACTGGTTGTTGCGGGTATTCTTGCCTTGGGTACTGTGGATACTGTTGTTGCGGATACTGTGGCGCAGTCTGCTGTTGTTGATATTGCTGTTGCGGCATTTGTTGCTGGGGTGCCTGCGCCAGCTCAAACATGTAGATTTCTACACGCCGGTTACGTGCGCGGCCTTCAGCCGTATCGTTCGATGCAATTGGCTCATACTCGCCCCGCCCATCAATGTGGATGCGGTTCGCTGCAATGCCCTGGCTGACCAGGTAATTACGGGTGCTGGCTGCGCGATTGACTGACAGCGGATTATTGATCGCATCGGTGCCGGTACTGTCGGTATGGCCGATGATTCTGGCTTGAGCGGCAGGATTATTCATCATTCCTGCGACCAGGCTATTCAAGACGGGACGCATTTCCGGCTTGATGTCGGCCCGTCCCGTGTCAAACGAAAAGTCTCCCGGCACGTTCATCTTGAGTTCATTGCCGGGTGTCTGGGTGACTTCAATACCGGTTCCTTCAGTCACCTGTTCCATTTGTTTGCGCTGTTTTTCCATATGCGATGACCAGACATAACCGCCCAATGCACCAACGCCTGCGCCAATACCCGCACCTAGTGCCGGATCACCGGCAATCGCACCGATGATGGCGCCAGCGGCAGCACCGATACCGGTGCCCGCCGCTGTGCCTTGTGCAGTCCTTCTTTGTGAATCTGTCATACTGGCGCAGCCAGCCAACAGCACTGTTATTAAAACAATTAAAAATGATTTCTTCAAGATCATGTTAGAGCTCCAGTTGTCTGCCATATTGGCTGTTGATCATATGCGGCCAGTTTCCAGCCGTCGTACACTTGCCCAGAAACTGGCCTCGTGCGCTAAAAGTCTTGTTAATGCTAATGCCCCCATGACTGTTAAACTTGATGATATCAAAGTAATCCTGAACGAAACCTTTACAACCGGAAACCACACCGGAGCCTTGCAACATTCCGGCCATGCAAAACACTGTACTGCAGGAATCTTTTGCCTTGGTAGGTGAAGCAAACAAGAGCGTCAACATAAAAATTGTGAGAAGCTTTTTCATTTACCGGCTTCCTCTGGAAATGTAATTGCCGCTATTCTCGGTATTTTGTCCGGCTTTAACCGCATTCATCAGTGGCTCTATGCCTTTGATGGGGCTGTTTCTGCGTAATGCGGATAAGCCGTAAGCGGTTATTGCCGCAGTCGTGCCCGCTGCCGCTACCAGACCGCCAGCGCTGTAACTGCCGATACCGGCAGTCGAACCGATACTGCTACCGGTCACGATCCCGGAAATTAACGGAGGAAGCTTGGAAATCAGCACCCATAGCGCTATGGTAAAAACCAGCATGACTGCGAGTTCTTCATAATTCAGTACGTTTTTACCCATTTTGGAATAAAAACTGGTTAACAAATCGCTGCCGATACCTATTATTAAAAGCATCACAAATAGTTGAATGCCGACACCGAGAACCGTTTTAAAGTAGTTAATGGCGATATCCGTCGTCCATCGGGCACCACCAAATCCTAACAGAAAGATTCCGGCATATAACAAAACCCAGGATGCGATCAACAGAAGCAGCATATTTACCGCAATCACAGCCAGAATAATCAGAATGCCCAGCGATAAAACAAGACCAACCAGACTATCTATCGGATCAAGAATGTTCATATTATTCATCGCTTGATGCCAGATCAGGATGCCTGTGTCTACAATACTTGAGTGACTGGCGCCACCAGGTAATCCTGCAGCATTTTTACCTAAATCTTCCATTGATACGATAAGCGTACCAGCAATATTGTGGCCGGAAACAGCATTGGTAAGTAGCCAGTAAAAGAAACCTGTGAAGATGATAAAGCGTGTGAATTCCGCAAAAAACTCACCAATATCAGCTCTGCGTAATAACATCATGCCGAAAGTCCATACCATGGAAATTAAAACTAGTGTCCAGAACAGGCGTTCTGCTGCAGCTTGTATTGTGTTCTGCCATGATTTAACTTTGCTGCCAAATTTCTGAATGACCTGATCCAACACGGCTTGATTTGTCGCTGGGTCAATATAGGATAGTTCTGCAAATGCATTGACAGAAAAGCACATTAAGAACAACATAATCATAAAATGAAAAGAATGTAGTCTGTACATTTACAAACCTCCAAATTTGCTTATTTAGAATTTATTGCTTACTGCTCTTCATCGAAGCCTTCGGCATCTCTTACTGACCAGTTCTTTCTTTCCGGCATTTCGCTCAATTCTTTTCTGGGTTCTTTTAATTCAAGCTTACCGTCAGTAGGTTCGCAGCCCATTACAAGCAGAAATGAAATCGTGACTATGGTTATTAGAAATATGCTAAATGGCTTCATCGTTTTCTCTCCTTACATTAATAATTCAGAAAGCGTCTCTAACCGACCAATTTTTCCCTGTCGGTAATGTTTGCGGACTCAGTCGTTTTGTGGCTGCTTCCCGCGCAGCCTGCCACATGGCTTCCCGGTCGACTTTGGCCTGGTTTTGGGCATTGATGGCGTTGTGTTGCGCAATGAGTAAATGGCGGATTTGCAGCAACTGATTTGCCTGGTGAGCAGCAAGCTGGTTGGCATATTGCAGTGCTTCCATTTGTCCTTCAGCGGTTTGGGTGCGTTGTTGCAGGATTTGCAGTTGTGCGGCATCGAGCGGAATTTGTTGTGAGTGATGATCGAGACCGCGCAGTACGGCATCATTCGCGCTCTTCTGTGCATCGGTGCTGGCATCCTGTCCCTGTTTTAATATGCCCCACGCCGATTCGGTACAATTGCCGTCGAGATTGAAGCACGGTGAACTGCGGTAGTAATTCACATTACGAAAGCGTTGCAAGTAGCCGTCCAGTCCGCCGTATTGCTGACCGTAATACCGGATGGTATTGGTCATATGCATGAGCTTGTTCATCGTATATTGCGCCTGCGCCCAGACATACGCCGGTGGCGCCAGCGTATTGCGGATCATGTTTTCATATTGCTGCAGCTGTGTCTGATACTGTTGGATTTGCTTTAAGGTTTGCGACACATTTTCTATTGCGGCAATTGTGGTTTGTTGGACGTTGACTGCATCGATAACGGGAATACCGCCAGCGTTGGTATTAGTGCTAAACATTGCAAGCAGGACTGCGACGATTCCTGCCACTCTTTTCCAACGAATAAATTGATTGAAATGCCCTCTGATGGTTGTCATGGGTGATTACTCCTTGCATAGTCAAACGATTGATAAGGTTTGTTGAACACCATATCCTTGGTCACGATGATGTTGAACCGGTATCCCGGCCTGATTTCAAGTGTTGGTGAGATATTCATGTTTTTGCGGATTAGGTTGGCGGTGACCAGTCCCAGTTGCTGACCGAGCGACTGACTCATGATGCTGCCCGCATTCTGCCGCCCGAATGCATTGCCCGCATCGCGCTGACTGTACGCAGTGCCTGCTACAATCGCAGACATGATCAGGGCTGAGCCAAAGATGCGCAGGTAATGATTGTTTACCTGATCTTTGAATCCGGCATAGCCGACACCATCAGCTCCAGGCATCGCACCAATATCCATCGTCTTGCCATCCGGAAAGATAATGCGTTGCCAGGCAACGAGTACACGTGCCTGACCAAACTCAACTTCACTGGAGTATGTACCGACCAATCGTGATCCTTGCGGGATCAGACGGTATTTGCCGATCGGCGAGTCAAAGATATTCTGACTGACTTGCGCCATGATTTGTCCGGGCAATTCGGAATTGATCCCGGATATCAGTGTTGCCGGAATCACAAAACCGGTTTGCAGGATGTAAGGTGATTGCGGTTTTTTAACATCGCTATCGAGTTTCCAGCGCTCATCTCCATTGGAGGAATCGAAACGTGAGTAATCATTCACATTGCCGGTTACCGGATCGTTCAACAGCATCGGTGCTGTATCGTCATATGGGTCACCGATACCGGCACCAGCACCAACACCCTTACCCAAGCCGCTTTGGCCTTGCCGCAGATGCGCAAGCCGTGCATGATAGGCTGCAGTTGGGTCTTCACGCAGGTTCGCATCAATTTTCTGGCGTACTCTGGCCATTTCAAGAAGTGCTTCTTCGCGTGATGGTGTGCCGCCGGTATTGGTATATTGCGGAGCGGAAGCAGCACTTCTGGGTGCAATCACATTAACGCTGGTTTTGGCCTTGATTGCTTCTTCCAGCTGTTGACGTTTTAGCAGACGGATATGTTCGAGTTCGGCATCGCGCGACGTATTGGAATAATCCAGCGATGGCGGTGCTGGCGGTAAATCCAGGTCTGTTGGCCGCTCAATAATAATTGCCTCGCGCCAGTCTTTGATAAACCGGTCATCCGGTATATCTGACGCTTCAGGCTGCACTTTGGGCTCAATCATGCCACCGATATAATCCTTGGCGATTAAGTTTGCAAAATTGCTGCTCGACTGGGCATCATGATTACTGTCGAAATCATAGGCAGTGTTACGGTCGGTTGCGCGGTTCATTGCCACAATACCCATGAGCAGCATAAATATCAGCATGATGGCGCCAAAAATATACAGCGGCAGATTGTTGACACGGCGCACACCAACGCTCTTGGAAACCACGTCGGGCGATGATTCGGGTGACAGCAGTTTGGAGTGACTTGTCATGATAGCTGTTTCCTCTTCTTTTATGCCTTTCCTGTTGCCGCTTATTCCTTGCGTACCCACATTCCTGCCGGTTGAATCTGTCCGGACTGGGCAATAAAAGCGCGTGTCAGTTGCTGATCTTCAATCAGGATGTTGACATGATATAAATCATCCGATTGGTCGATGATGTAACCGAGTGCCAAACCGTTATTCCGGGTGGCTTCTTCACTGATTGGTGTGTTGCTGTTATTCTCAGCATCTTCAGATGATTGAATTGCAGCTAAAAAGGAATTTGCCGGATTGGTGTTTTCCAGAACAGCGAACCCATCGCTACGCAGCTTATCAATCAACGCCTGACCGAACGCATCATTGGCGTTATGGCGTAAATTAAACTGTGTGGATGCTGCCAGATAAAGTCGTCCGATCTGATCGGCCACATCGTCAGCCATGACTTTGCTGTATTGATCGAATGCCGGTGACGGGTTCTGGATGAAACTGCCATAGGGTTGGGTCATTGCACAACCACCCAGCAATAGCAAAATAACTGTGCAAATCAGCGCGGGTTTATTAACTAAGCGCCTGTTGTTTTTAAATGTTAGGAATCGTGGCAACATGATCAATTCCCCCGTGTAATGGTGATACGGTTCTGATTGCTGCCAACACCGGCAACCAAAATGGCCTTGTCAAATACCGCATCGACGATGTAGCGATCTCCCTGCAGGCGGTAATTGACCATGACGGTGTCGTCTTTTTTGAACAGACCGCCTTCACGGTTTAACAGCAATAACGTCGGCGCTTCAGTCTGCGCCATGACTTTGGGCATCTGGATAATGGTTTTCTGACCGTCGTTATACACGCGTATCGGTTTCCATACCGCATTGCCGGATACCGAGTACGCAAAATCGAGATTACCGAGATACTCGCCGGTTTCAGGTATTACGCGTGATTGCTTTATTTCCAGCGCACGGTTCTCCTGCGCCTTGATCGCATCCCATTTAGCCAATGCATCTTCCGGATAAATGAAACCGACACGCGGCATGAATTCGCGCCGGTGAGAACGAAGGCGTATGTGGTAGGTTCTGCGATTGGTGGTGACGACAAGTGATGTTTCCAATCCCACATCCATGGGTTTGATGATCAAATGCTGTACTTCATGGGCGCCTTGCCCGGTAATCGCCGGTTCGATCAGCCAGCGTGCCTGATCGCCGAGATGAATCGAGTTGACCTGTTCACCCGGCTGTAATTCAATATCGCAGACCTGCAATACCGCACAGACGATACTCGGTTGCTGTGCACCGAACAGGAAACGGATTGAACCATCAGAACCTGCAACCGGTTTAATACCCTGTGCACTGTTCGCCTGCCACTTCTTTGCCATCGCGATGGCTTCACGTTCCTGCTGCGTTAACTGCGGATTCTTGCCGCTGAAATAGGCTTCTGTCAGGTTGCTGGCAGAAACGGAAGCAACACCTGTAATGAGTAAAAAAAGGGTGGCTAAAGTGATTATGTGTTTCATGATAAAACCTCACTACGATTGTCGCGACCAGGAGAAGTCCTGGATGTAAATACCCAGCGGATTATTGCGGATTTGTTCTTCGGTTGTACTTTGTGTCGGTGGACGGTGATAGACTCTTAAAAGGGCTCGCATTTTGAACGGTGCCTCCAGTTGGTGACCTTGCCGGTCATACACCTTTTCCAGCCAGTCAACCTGCCAGGTTTCAGGTGACTGTGGAATGACGGAAATGATTTCCACACTCACGGTTTGGGTTTCCGCGCGTTTGAACGGACTGCTGGCATCCGTGCCGTTAAACCATTCATTCGCTTTGGCCATTGCCGGGTCGTTGGTTTTAAGCATCGCATATGCTCGGAATATCGCTTTGCGTTGTAAGGCTATATCCGGCGTCACCATCCTGACATCGTTGATGAACGATGCGAGTGAAGCATGTACCACGCGCTGATCAGCGACAGCGGCCACATCGGCGCGGGATACAGCAATTGCTTCACCAAGTTTGTTGACCTGGACCACATACGGAATAAATTTCGATTGGCTACCGATGTAAATCATGCCACCGACACCGGCCAGTGCGATCATCAGGCACAGAATGGCCAGCATTTGCCACATGTTGCGTGAGGACTGGACGGATCGCATATGATCGTTCCAGGTGCGCCGGGCTGAGAGATACGGGTTCTCCGATTCACCGGAACGGCGTCCGCCTTCAATGAAGGACGATGTATTGATTTCATCATCCTTGCGGATGTCAGCTTTCCCAGTCAGACTGAATTTACGCTTTTTGATTTTTTCGGTTAAATCACTGATGGTACTCATGCGGCCACCCCATAATCCGATAGTTTGAGTCCTTTCATTGCCAGCCACTGATTCACCCAGCCATCACCGTATTTGGCGCAAAGGTTTCT
>JAGRFM010000236.1 GCA_020446045.1 Nitrosomonas sp. | reverse complement strand
ATTCCTTAACCTGAATGGTGAGCAACACTATGCTATTTATAGCACATTGTTTTTTAATTTTTGCGGCGTTGCAATTCGTTGTAATAACTGGTTATTACGCCTCATCGCGCCTTGCCAAAATTAAAAACAAGGCACTCTAAACACCATCCAACTGAGGTTTCTAGGTTAAATAGTAATTAGGTATGTTTTTAACTTATAAGCTGTATAATCTTAAATGGCTTAACTTAAACATTCAGAACAATCGAGTATAACCCCTTCGGTTTTCGGTTATTGGTTTTCTTTGGTTTTATAAAATCTTATAAGGAATCAAAATAATGGCAAATGTAACTGACAACGGTGTTTTTAATATATATCGTTTTTTTAATACACAAACTGGAACGCACTTCTATACTTCCAACGAAGCTGAAAAAGATAATGTTATTGCTAAATTGCCGCATTTTAATTTTGAGGGAAATGTATTTGATAGTAATGCTGTTTCTGGTAGCGGAGCCGACGTTACACCAGTTTATCGGTTTTTTAACACTAAAACTGGCGCGCATTTCTATACATCTAACGAAGCTGAAAAAGATAATGTTATTGCTAAATTGCCGCATTTTAATTTCGAAGGTGTAGCCTACCAAGCGTTCAGCAAACCTGGTGAGGAGCGTGAGGCAGTATTCCGCTTTTTCAATACGAAAACCGGAACACATTTTTATACTTCCAACGAAGCTGAAAAAGATAATGTTATTGCTAAATTGCCGCATTTTAATTTCGAAGGTATTAGCTATTACGTAGGAGGACCTCTTACTTCTAAAGACGGAGGGTTATTTAATAACGATGAAAGCGCGCGCGATGCCATTGATCAAATAACTGATGACAATGTGGAAGGTACTTTTACGACATCTGGGGAAGGTGATTTTGGCATTTCCACTGAACAATCGGGCAGTGTTATTAACATTGATACTTTTCGTCAAACGCCTCAATACCGCGATATTGATGGCAGCGGATACGCGGTGGTCATTCTTGATACCGGTATTGACTTGAACCACAGCTTTTTTGGCGCTGATGCTGACGGGAATGGTATTTCGAATCGCATAATATATACGCAGGATTTCACCAATGATGGCGATGGCACGGCTAATGATGTTAATGGGCACGGCACGAACGTGGCCTCAATCGCTGCATCGTCAAGTTCGACCTATCCCGGTATTGCCCCGGGTGCAGATATTATTGCCCTGCAGGTGCTTGGCAATACAGGACAGGGTAGCTGGCCTGCTTTGGAAGAAGCATTGCAATGGGTAGTTGCAAATGCGGGGAGATATAACATTACGGCCATCAACATGTCGCTTGGCGATGGCGGCAATTACACCAATCTTCAATCTTCCAATGGTCTTGTTGATGAGCTTTTGGCTCTTCAGTCTCTTGGCGTTATCTCTGTTGCGGCGGCAGGAAATGACTATTTTAACTTTCAGACAAGCGGGGTAGGTTTTCCCGCAATTATTCCTGGTGTTATTGCTGTGGGTGCTACCTTTGATGCCAATGTTGGTGGTAGGCAATGGCAGAGTGGTGCCGTAGCCTTTACGTCCGATGTTGATGAAATAACACCTTTTTCTCAACGTGGTGTTGGACTTACTGATATTTTTGCCCCAGGGGCGATAATCGAAGGCGCCGCAGTCGGTGGCGGTGTGGGAGGCATGACCGGAACAAGTCAGGCATCACCTCATATTGCTGGTATTGCTGTTTTGGCACAACAGCTTGCAGAACGGGAACTTGGCCGACGTTTAACGACAGATGAGTTTGTAAACCTGCTTCAAACAACAGGTGTCACCATCTTTGATGGTGATGATGAAGATGATAATGTAGTCAACACTAATCAATCCTATCAGCGCGTAGATGTTTTAGCCTTGGCGGACGCCATCGTTGCGCTGGGCGGCGACTCTGGTGACGGTGCAGTTGATATTGCCGGCAATCTGAGTACAACTGCAGAGCTATCGGCAGGAAGTTCGCTGTCGAGTGTTATTGAAGCGAATGGCGATACGGATTGGGTCAAAATCTGGTTGAACAGCGGTATCAAATACACATTTGATTTGAAGGGCAGTCCATCTGGTGTTGGAACCCTGCAAGACCCGTGGCTTGGATTGTATAATGCTTCCGGCGTTTTTGTAAATTCCAATGATGATGGCGGCACTGACCTTGAAAGCTCGCTTGATTTTACACCGACACAAGCTGGCTACTATTATCTTTCTGCTGAAAGCTACGGCCTCACCGGTATCGGTACCTATGTGCTCAGTGCTTCCGGAGCTGGCGCGAGCGATGATTATTCGGGCGACCGCAATACCAGCGGTGTTGTGGCGGTGGGTGGTTCGGCAGCGGGAGTGATCAATTTCAGTGGGGATCGAGATTGGTTCAAAGTGCAATTGGTTGCGGGCCAGGACTATTCCTTTTTGTTGAACGGATCCGGGTTGTCTGACCCTTATCTTGAACTCTATGGGTCTACAGGTGCGAGTGTTCTTGCCGCTGACGATGATTCTGGCACTGGCACAAACTCATTGCTGGGGTTTACCGCTTTTTCCTCGGGAACACATTATTTGTCTGTGCGCGGTTACTCGACAGAAGTTGGGGGGTACACACTGCAAGTCTCCCAGCAAAACACGGCATCTGTCTCAGACATAGTATTGCGTAATACCAATAATGGGGAGATCGGTGTTTGGGATTTTACGGGGGGAGGTGCCTTTACCTTTCATACGATCCAGGACGATTTGGGGTTAAATTGGACGCCACAATTAACGGCCAATCTGGTGACACGTGGCAATGATGATATGGTCTTGCGAGACGCCAATACCGGCGCGATAGGATATTGGGATTTTGGTGATAATGGTCAACGGACGTGGAATGTTATTCAAGATAATTTGGATATGCTTTGGCAGGCTCAGGATGCCGGGGATTTCACCTTAGATGGCCGAGATGATATTATTTTACGCAACATCAGCACGGGAGAGATTGGTTATTGGGACTTTGAGCCCAATGGCGCAATTAACTGGACAAGTGTTCAAGACGACCTTGGTATCAATTGGCAGGTACAAGGAGCAGGAGATATCACTAATGATGGTTTCGATGATATCATTCTTCGCGAAGTGAATACGGGCGCCATAGGATATTGGAAATTTGGCGCCAATGGTGTGCGAGAGTGGATAGTGATTCAGGACGATCTAGGACTTAACTGGCAGGTGAATGGCGTTGCCGATATCGCCAATGATGGACACAGCGACATCATTCTTCGCGATTTGAATACAGGAGCCATAGGTTATTGGGATTTCTCGAATGGTGGAGCAAGTTGGTCCTTTATAGAAATACAGAATGACCTGTCGTTGAACTGGCAAGTGCACGGAACGGGTGATTTTACCGGCGATCAGAATGAAGATATTGTTTTGCGAGATATAAGTACCGGCGCTATCGGTTACTGGGATTTTAATTCTGATGGAGGTGCCGAGTGGATAGAAATTCAAGCCGATTTGGGACTAAATTGGCAGGTTCAGGGTACTGCCGATATTTGGGGAGTGTAGTAATAATAGCGGACATCCACTCGTTGAGAGAGCCATGAAAATTATGATATTTTTGATGCTATTTTTGAGTATAGGCCTTGCGACTTTCATGGCGCCAGCTTTTGCACAACAGGGACCACAATCATTCACTCCACCCATATCGGCGCCACATTTGTCAGAAATACCCGAGAAGGTTGACAAATCCACGCCAAGTGGAGTCAAACGTATGAGTAAATTTCATGTTGGAACGGGTGAGTACGTGCGGGTATGGCGATCGGCTGATAGGCAAGTACACTTTGAGTTGCAGGTAATTTACCCAAGTGCCTGTTATCAGGCGGGTAAGCTTGTGTTTTTACATGATGAACAACGGGACAGGAATCAAGGTATGATAACAATAGAAGCCCAAGTCGATTTTAAGCCTAGCATGTGTGCGCAATCAGCTACACCCATTCAGTTTTCTGGCGTTATCCCTTTCAATATTACACACAGAACGGACCAAGCGCTGTTCATTGTTACCAATATGCGAAACTCGGTTTCAAGTTCAATTGGACCTGTGAAATTTTAGCTAATTCGATCAATTCTTGATTTGTCAACACCCGCCCGCTTCCGGTTAATTTTAGATCAAAAGTAGACCAAAAGGGTCATGGATCAAAAGAACAAGAAAAGTATAAGAAAAATAAACACACTTTTCTATTAAACTGCAGTATACGCAGCGGTCGGCGTATTGAAAGAAACGAGCGTCTGGAGAAAAAGCGGCGCACGTTGTGATCCTTTTGAAACTGTTTGGAAAGCAGCACTGGTTCCATTGCTGGCTAAGGAGCCCGGACTGACCGGCGCCACGTTGTGGGAATACCTGGGAGCGGTATCCTGGACAATACCCTGAGAAGCACCTCATAACGCTGCAACGCCGCGTCAAACATTGGTGTGCTACGCAGGGGCCGGCATTACCCGCATGACTCAACACGCCGGACAATCCAGGCTTCTACTGACACTGACTCATGAAGCAGAGGATAAAATCAAATCGATGATCGTCAATATCCGTGCGGGTCTCGATGCTATTTTATTAAACCTAAAAACCTCAGTTGACCGTTAGAAAGAAGTACAAACTTGATGAATAAAAATATAAATTTCAGGAAAATTCCTTAACCTGAATGGTGAGCAACACTATGCTATTTATAGCACATTGTTTT
>JAGRFM010000044.1 GCA_020446045.1 Nitrosomonas sp. | reverse complement strand
TTAGCTTTTCAGTGCCACTGACTGTGTTAGGTCTTTTGACAAGGGAATAACCATTGCCTGCAAGCCCTGCCTTGCCAGTACCACTGAAAAGCTAACTGTATCAGGCAATATCAAATTGAAATAGCACGAGGATATCTTTGCGTTCTTCATTCAATTTTTGGTAATCGGACAACACACGCATTTCAAATTCACGGATTGCTTCCGGTTCCTGATCGACGATAAGCCGCCCGGTATTCAGGATTTCATTTTGCAAGACCGTACTGACCAGGCGCAAATTGATTAAATCAACGTTGCGACCGAGCTTTGTTTCCAGATCAACCCGGCAGGGCGATAAGGGTAAATCTTTTGTCCGGATAGCGATGGGAAAGGGCAAAAGCAAGGCCAAGTCCAGATCACTATCGCCCCGTTCGTATTCGGTATCGTAATTGCCAAAAAGATATACACCTTGAATATCGGGATAGAAATTAAGAATGGACTGAACGATAACTTCGTGTTTCATGTTTGCGGTTTCCGCATAACCAATAAAGGGCCACCGTTATCTTAATAGTGGCGATTGAGTGATGGAACAGCAAATTCCATCTTTTGCTTGGTTGTATACTAATCGTGAATGAGAATTTGGTTTAAGTTGGTGCAATAAAGCCATGAATAGAATAAAATTGCCACATGTCTTCACACTACGACCTAACCAATCAAGAACTCGATGATTTGGAGTTTGAACATCGCCATGCCATTGACAAGCGTTATGCTGACCGGGTAAAAGCTGTTTACCTGTTAGGCAAAGGGTGGTCGGTCACGAAGATTGCAGAAGCGTTGTTGATTGACCGTGAAACGGTTCGCAATCACTTTAAGCGTTATCGCAAAGGTGGTTTAGCTGCATTGCAGCAAAATGATGCTGGTGGCAGCGATGCTGCGGCTAACAAAAGAACAACTGCAGATTCTAGATTAGCAGAAGGATTTTGTTGAACGCTATCAAAACCTGAAAGCAGGAAAGGCGCCGGATGATCCGATTTATTTCATGGATGCCATGCATCCGCACCATAACCCGATCGCGGGATATGGCTGGATCAAACGTGGCCAGGAACATAGAATTCGCAGCAACACGGGGCGGCAACGCATCAACATCAATGGCGCCGTTGATTGCGCAGGACTCTATCCGATCGTCCGTTATGATGACACTATCAATGCGCAATCTACGGTAGCGTTGTTACAGCAAATCGAGCAACAGCATCCTGCCGCTGCCCGTATTTACGCCATCTGCGATAATGCCCGTTATTACCGTTCACAGATCGTCACCGATTACTTGTCAGGTTCAAAAATCGAATTAATCTTCCTGCCGCCATATGCCCCCAATTTAAACCTGATTGAACGTTATTGGCGGTTCTTCAAGAAGGAAATCCTGTATGGCAAGTACTATGAAACCTTTGCTCTGTTCAAGAAAGTCTGTGATGATTTTTTTGCCTCCCCAGAGCGCTATAAAGTTATGGGTATTCTAGCGGCTACAAAAGGCGTGATGTCTCGCGTTGCTATAGTAAACCCATGAACGCTAGCGATTGCTGCGATCTGTCCATCTGCTACTGAGATTGATTGACCACTAAGCTTGGCGCGACCGATCAAAGGTGCGTATGCTATAGCGGCTAGCTGATCGAATGGCAGGATGCGCGGACCAAAAAACTTTATCATTAGCTCTTTCAATGCAATACTCAATTCCTGTTTACGTTTGCCATCCGGTAAGATTTCAATTCCGACCAACAGTTCGGAGGAACCCGTTGCTGTCAGATAAAGTGTTTCAGCCAACTGTCGATCAAGCCAGTCAGTTACTGCCGGGTTGCTGTTCGGTTTTATTGGTTCAGAAATGACATTTGTATACAGGATGATCATTCGAACAAAGCAGGCTCTGTCTGCGTTTTTTCACGGGTAACGTCGAGATTAAACCCTTCAAGTTGCTGTCCAAAGGCTGCGAGTTCTGAGCCGATTTTGACTCGCTCTTCAGGGCGTAATGCTTTTTCCAGGATTTGTCGGATCTCAGCCTCTGTGCTGCGTCCATGTTGAGCTGCTCGTAGTTTGAGCGCGCGATGTATTTCTTCAGGTAAATTTCGAACTGTAACTGCAGACATTTGACATGACTCCTCTCTTTTAATTCAATGATAGCTTAAAAGTAAAAATGATATCGTTTCTTTCGTGCTATGTATAAAATGCATTTTTTAGGAAGCTGTTCTGTGTGAATTATTTTGGGGGGCGTCAAGTTGATTAAAAATCATTGAGATAGTAATACAAATCTACTATCATTTTTTAATTTTGTAACAGAGCGTACTATTCTCATTCTACTTTAAATTCAGTATGCCGGAGCAATTTACGTACCTATGCGACCATCAATTGCACTTAATCTAAACCGAAATGCTGTTCGTGACATGGTGAGCCGTTTTCGAGGGTATTAGACGACAATTAACCTGTCCGGTCAGACGACAATTATCTTGACCGGTTGAGTGTGGACGCCAGAATAAGTTCTTACCCTATTGAATAGGAGAAAGAACTTGCCTGGAAAACATATCACACC
>JAGRFM010000043.1 GCA_020446045.1 Nitrosomonas sp. | reverse complement strand
TAAGCACCTGTCCGGGTATTTATTGAAAAGCTGCCCGCTGAACCATCCGACCTTGTTGGATTAAGTGCAACGTATTCATTCCCCTGAACCTTGCCACCCGGCAACCATTGACGCAAAATTGCGTCAATGTTGCTTAATGCAATGGCCGCAGTTCTTTTAATGTCGGCTATTTTCAACGGAAGCACTCCCCGTATTGTGTTGAATGATCGCCTCACCATATACGCTTAACAGGGTTTCTTTGGCGTTATTGATATTTGTCAAAAATGAGACCAGATCGCTACTTTCAAGCCATATATCCGACGAAATTACCCGGTAAATATGAAGTAATATGTCATGCGCCAGATTCAAATCTTTTTCCAGATCGCCATTAGGTAACATGTTGCTCATGTCCCAAACCGCCTCAACAAGCCGCCTAACCTCAGCCGCAACACTTTCACGATTGTCTATTAGTTCGCATCTGTCATCATCTTGATAACAAAAACTTTTATTCAGTTTTTTCAGGTCATCGATTGCAGTCTGCAACCGCTCAATAAGACTTGGGCTATCTTTGTACAAACTCGCGTTACCGCTGAATCCATACAAGCTAAACCACTCCATTTGCTTCAGGGCATCATTAAGCGCGGCTTCGATTCCCCCTAGGTTTAATTGCAAGCTGGGAATGTCATTTTCATAAAAGCATCTGGATTCACTATATCCTTCCGGATTAAGCGCTATCATCAGAAACGTGAAATGATTTTCAGCCTGCTTTATGTTTTTCAAAACATTCTGAAAAACTTCAGCACCTTCCGACCTTAGCAGTTCATCCCGCACACTTTCCGTTTCTTGCTCTAAGCAAAATAGTGCTTCATTAAAACCAGCCGTTTGATGTTCATTAAAATTATCCTGACTAGACTTTAAACGCTCTAATTCCTGGGACAAGAAACTGACAGCGTTTGATAAATATCTCAATCTCCAGACAACGCCAAGCCCGTCACCAGGCCCTATCAGTTGATGCTTTTGACGGGATGATTCAGCAGCAGGGGCATGGGTTGCGGCTTGGTTTGTTGTGGCTGTGGTTTCGCTGGCTTGTGTCATTTGAGACTCCTTTGTTTTATTAAACGGTTTTGAGATAACCGCCACCCATGCGAGACACAGGCGGGCGGAAAATGCAGGTTGACAGACCGGTCACAAGTTCCGGCAAGCCCGAAGGCTTCCCACATTTCCGCCCTAAAAACATAAGGGCATCTTTGATTTTCGGACATAAAAAATGCCGCATAGCGGCATACATCCGCTTGTGAAACAGGCTGTCAAACCTGGCCAATGATTTTGCATTGACAGCGCAAGTATGCGGCCAATGCCGGGAATGTGTCAAGTTCACATTAATCATTATTCTTTTCACTCCCGGTATGGCCACAGGAAACCATCCAGTCGATGGTCATCAGTGCGTAGTACCATTCTTCTTTATTAGCGCCTGGATGATGGCTTTCCCACTGACTGAGCAACCTTCTAACGCCATCAGAATAATGGCTGAGGATTTCGGATTTTTCACCTTTTGGAATATCAGGTTCATTTAGCCGTCTTTCTGTTTCGAGATGTGTTTTCAGCAAACCGTAAATTATGACCGCCAACACCACCATTTCATGGTGCCTGGTTAGTTGCCTCATTTTTTCCAGTGGCAGCACATTAAGAACATCGATTACGGACTCAATAACCGGCTCGATATCAGCTATTAAATCTTCCTCTACAACTTCATGTATGCTTTGGTTTAAAGAATTACTCATTGCACAGCCTCCACAGGTTGTTGATTGCTCTGGAAACCGTCAATGATTGAAGGCAGTTTTGCCCGGTCTGCGACAAGTTGCTTGACCAGTTCCTTGATTTGATCGTCAGGCTTGCCAGCAATGCGAGCGCAATTGATAGCAATGATTTCACTTTCTACCCATGCCACTGAATTTCCACCCAGCCGGATCGGCGGAACCATCAAGCCTTTTTGAATTTCTTCATAGACAGTACTTCGTGACTTAGTTGTCAAATCTGTCACTTGGGGAAGTTTTACCAATTTCATGTTATACCCTCGATTAATAAAATAATATGAACGAATCCGCTCCGCTTGGGGCAGATTCGTTCATATTAATCAAGGATTTGTATTGCTAAAAATTTGGCGCAATATTGGCAGTATTTTGGAAGAGTACTGGAAATGAAATACAAGAAATCAGCAAATCATTGGAAGGATATTGGCACTATTCTGTATCGAAATCACCATAATCTAAATCAATAAATAAACCAAAGTCTTTTTTGCTTTCGGACGTCTGACCTTCACATAGGATTCTTAGTACCGTTTTACGATTAGCGTGTCCTTTTCTAATCAAGAATTCACCGAATCTTACCGGGTGATATAAATATGATTTTCCACTTTTTCCTTCAATAACTGCTGGCAACTCTCTGCCAGGCTTTTCAAAGTAATTACTGATTTTAGTATTCCAGATAGCCCCATACATCTTCTCAATTTTCGGCCTCCCACACGGCTGAAAAGCATTATGTTGCTGTTTAGTGAATTCATCTTCACAACTATCACTATCTTGTGATTTTTCTTTTAACGTGTTCTTTTGCACTTCCTCGACCGTTCTGCATATTTCTAACTTGCCATTTTGTGCTAGATTCACATGATTTTCCTTTCCCCTTTTTACTGACAAGAAAATTTTCGTCAGAATCTCAAGGTCAACAGTTTCTATGCATACCATATCTTCAGTTACCTTCAGGGATGATCCCATACCGGCAACATAATAGGCTGGCATTCTTCCTTCGTTTTGGCTTAGCATTTCGTCTATAAATCTTTTGCCTATTGGGTCATCACTGTGATCATTCACTGGTTCAATAAGGCTGATTGTGTCTATTCTTCCTTGACCATGTTGAAAACCCACACAGGTAATTTCCGTTTCACCATTGTGAAATATTTCATATACATTCCGACCTACCAGATCAGCGGTTAAGTATGAAGTGATAGTTCCGCATTTTTTGTAGATACCTGAATATAGTGGCTTATAAAATTCATGCAATTCTTTGTTATTGTCCAGGTCTTGCGCGTACCCATAAACTCCTATTTTTAGATTGGGTGGCAGTTTTGTTTTTAGATATGAAGTGCGTAAATCGCCCTCTTGAACATCACCATTAATACCCAGGACAAACGCAATTAGTTTTCTTTTTGTCCAGTTTTCATCAGTGGCTTTGGATAGCCATTCAATGGCTTCATCCAGGCTGCTTAATAGCAGCGGGTGGTTTATCCCATCTCTGAAATGGTAATGAGCATATTTGGCAGTCTGTTTATTCCCTTCTTCGGTTGCCTCATTCTGCTGATCAGGTGTTTTGTTGCTACTTACTTCAGGGTTTCCATTTTCTGGAAACAGGAATGCTGGTTTTTTCCCTTTCCTTTTAGCCCATTCAGTTAGTTCATCACGTGTTACAAACCATGTTACGCCATAGTTTCTGAATGTGTCTTTACCAAAACGGCCTTCCGGCTTGCGGTTCCTTTCTTCTATGGCATCTTCACCGTTATCATTTTGAACTTTTAACTTCCCGGCTTTGGCGTCAAAGATTAGCTGATCAGTTACACATTTTGCCGTTTGCCTTTCTTTTTCGTGGGGATCGCCATTAGGGATATTTATTACAGGCTTTAGTGGTGGAAGGTCACATAATAAAAAACCGGCATCATGTAACGAGAATCTATCAACATAGTCATATACTGACAATTCAAGCACCTCCTTCATAGGCAGCCTTCAAGGAAAGGGTGCCAACCAACGGGCTTGAAGGTTTTCCCGCTTTCGCCTGGCCGGGCTAGATTGGCATTAGGGGATTATAACGATTTTTCCCTTTGAACCGGTTATGCTTGTTCGTCCTGTAAACGTTCGGCCTGTTTTTCCTTCCGCTTTGCTGCTCTTGCTGCACGGGTTGGCGGATCAAGCAGGCGGGCGGTCATCGATTGCAGGTCAAGCAATAGTTCAAGGTATCGCTGTGCCCATACGGGCAATGGTACGGTACCGGTACACCAATTTGAAACAGTCACCTTGCTAACACTTACGGCCAAGCAAAAATCAGATTGTTTCCATCCCAATTTTTGCAACCCTTCCTTAAATTCGTCTGGTGTCATATCATCCCTCACGCACGCGCGTTAAAGCCGATATATTAAACAATAAAAAGTGTTAAAGCAACTTTATCTAAAAGTGGGGAATAAATACACTTTTGTTAAAGTTTTCTTATCAAAAGTGGGGAAAATGATAAAGTATCAATTTTACATAGTACCCATTATGTTCAACTAATTTATTTTTGAATACGCCGTCCCATTTCCTTTATTTTCATATAGTTACGGTTTTTTTGCTTCACTTTTACCCTTTTTTATAATAATTATTTTTTATTATTATTTAATTATGTTGCTGGTATGCAACAGATTTACATGCAATCAGGGCTGTTATCCAGTGGGTTGCCGGTCATGGTTCGACCTGTTAAGATTGGTTACAGTGTAACCGATAATTGAACGAATTATGCCCTTAACCAATGCAGAAAAACAGAAAAGATTCCGTGAACGTGCCTTGCATGATCCCGAAGGCCACCTTTTAACCCGGCTTCAGGTCTACCTGAAACCACACGCAGCGGCCAACCTGGAACGCCTGGCAAAGCATACCGGCATGACGAAAACGGAATTGATCGATAAAGCCATTAACGACCTGGCTGAAAGGCAGGATTGCAATCACGGCGATTATTAAAGGTTACAGTGTAACTTTTCCGTGTGCCTGTCTCGCTAAGGATGAATGTGGACAAAAATGGAAAAATAAGAAAGAATACAAGCAAAACAGTTGCGGTTTCTGTTTTATTACTTTACGTGCATTGAATTCAGCCGTTTATAAGCCAGGCATGAATGTTTAAAATCCAATTATGAATCAGATCAACAAATCACATTTTAGCTTGAGTGCGTTCGGCAGGGAAATTGAAGCCGAAAGCGCACGCAGCCTTGATTTATTGCGGGATATTGATGCAACCATTTCATCGTTAAACCGGCTTACAGCTCAACTGAATTCAGACTTGAAATTTTCTGAAAATGCTATCAATAGCATTGACAGCCTGGACGCTATAATTGACCAGGACAACAATATTTCTTCTCAACTTGAAAAAGCACAAAGCAGCATTAACAGCTTATATGATGTGCTGATTTCCCAGCGTGAATCTGGCAGAAATGACGACAGGCTTACCGATGATGACGGCATTGAAGACGCTTACAATGAAGCGATTGTAGCCGCAGCCGATCTTCATAATAGCCTGAATACTTTACGATGGGCTATTGGTGAACATGACGCTGATATGTCACCCGTCAGCAATTCACACTCAAATATGGATGATCTAATCAAAGAATTATCATCCTGACCGTGTCGGCCAACACACCCAATAGTTTAGTAATCCATGAAGTAGCTTTTACTGAGCGATTCAAACGGGCTTATAAAAGCCTGCCACAAGATATACAAAAGCAGGTCAATGGCGCATTACACAGTTTAATGAAAAATCCGCGCCCCGCTTCAATCCGGTTTGAGAAACTTAAAGGATACCGGAAGCCCAATATATTCACTATCCACGCCACTTCAAACCACAGCCATAAAGTTTCATTTGAACTGGATGGAACGCTTGCCATACTCAGAAATGTCGGGACTCACAAGCTTATTGACAGGAATCCATGAAGTTTGAATTCAATTTTATTATTTTTTTGGTTACAGTGTAACCGCTGCCTTTGAAAATCACCCCACAATCGTTTCAACAGGTGAAAGCGTGTCGATACTGTCAATCCTTATTTGCATAGCCTGCTTTGAAGCCTGGAATCGTTTGGCTATTTCTGCAACATCGCCTTTCAATTCTTTGTAAATTTCGCATACCAACGGTTCCGGCATTAATATTGATGCTGCAAAC
>JAGRFM010000235.1 GCA_020446045.1 Nitrosomonas sp. | reverse complement strand
TGGCGGAGAAGGCGGGATTCGAACCCGCGGTACGGTTTGACCCGTACACACGCTTTCCAGGCGTGCACCTTCGACCGCTCGGTCACTTCTCCGTTAGATTCTCAATTAAAGGCACATAATGGTTTTGTGCCTTGATGGGGGTGGCAAGCATATACCAGAAAGTGGTTTTGAGCAACTTTAGCGGTTATTGTTCATTGATCAGTAACGGTATTTTATACCGACTGCGCTGTTGGCTGCTGTGACGTTAAGCTGCATTGAAATACTATCGTTGATCTGGATAAATTGGCCATGGCCGGCATTGATAGTGACTTTTGTCAGCGGTTCACATTGCCTTTCTTCCATTATTGCTTCCGAAACATCCTCACACATTAACGCGTAGAAACGTTGTGCCATATCCACTTCATAATCCGGTACCGGTTCTGGATCTCCGGCTGTTTTCACGCGCCCGCCGCTCAGGCTTCTATGATAGGTAATCAACCGCGAGTCGGCATTGTCTTCGATTTCTATACGGAAAACGGTGTTACGATTGTTTTGCATGGGTCCCCGTTTTGTAAACAACCGGTTGTTAACAGCTTCATATCCTTGTGCGGCGAGGTTCTCAGCAATGGTTTCAAGCGGCATGGCAAGCGTTATGCCAGAGATTTCCAATTGTTTATACGACTCAAGATCCTTGTCTGATAGCTGTTCCGCTGTTGTTGCTGAGGCAACGCCCATCAATGCACTGAAGGCTATCCAGTACGGCAAGAATTTCCTAGAGATTAAATGGTTGTTCAGTTGTTTATTCATTGTAATAACCTTGTTCTATTTCCCGTCAACACCCTATTTGTCACCCTACCCCAGTTTATTCAGTTGTTCTTTCAGATTGTTCATTCTCAAATTGAAAGCTTCCAGACGTTCCTTTTCCTGTTCCACGACATTGGCCGGTGCACGTTCGACAAAATTCGGATTGGACAATTTACCTTCAGCTTTACTGATTTCTGCAGCAATACGGGTGATTTCCTTATTCAAGCGTTCCCGCTCAGCTTCAATATCAATTTCAACTTGAAGCATCAACTTGAATTGTTCAACAATGGCTACTGGCGCATCGGCATCCGGCAATTCATCAGGTTGGATTTCGATTTCCGATAATTTGGCAAGCGTCTGTAAATACGGAGCAAACCCGGAAAGGATACCCCGATCACCCGCGGCCAGCAACGGTACTTTTTGCGCGGGTGACAGATTCATTTCGCTGCGCAAGGTTCTGCAGGCACTAACCATCTCTTTGAGCAAACCGATTTGCTCCATGGCCTGTGGATCGAATTTTGTATCATCGGTTTTGGGATACGATTGACACATTATACTGTCACCGTTTTTCCCGGCTAAAGGCGCCACTTTCTGCCACAATTCCTCGGTAATGAACGGAATTACCGGATGTGCAAGCCGCAAAATGGCTTCAAGCACTTGCACAAGCGTCTTGCGCGTTGCGCGGTGGACGGATTCATCGGGATTGTTCAGTTGCACTTTAGCCAGTTCAACGTACCAGTCGCAATACTCGTCCCAAACCAGTTCATAAACCTCCCGCGCTGCCAGATCAAAGCGATAATTGGTATAAGCCTGTTCGATTGCAATGACGGCCTGTTGCAAGCGGCCGGTTATCCATCGGTCTGTATCCGAATAGGCGCATGGCTGACCGGCATTCACACCGGTGTCCTTTCCTTCGCAATTCATCAATACATAACGCGTGGCATTCCATAATTTGTTGCAGAAATTGCGGTAGCCCTCGCAGCGTTGCAGATCGAACTTGATATCACGCCCATGTGAAGCCAGACTGGCAAACGTAAAGCGCAAGGCATCGGTGCCAAATGCCGGGATACCATTGGGAAAGTGCTTGATGGTTGTTTTCTCGATGGATTCAGCCTGTTTGGGATTCATGAGCCCCGTGGTTCGTTTGTCGATCAAATCACTCAGGCCAATACCGTCGATCAAATCGAGCGGATCGAGCACATTACCTTTGGATTTGCTCATTTTCTGGCCCTCGGCATCCCGTATCAGACCGGTGATGTACACTTCACGGAATGGCACTTTACCGGTGAAATGCAGCGACATCATCACCATACGTGCAACCCAAAAGAAAATTATATCGAAGCCTGTTATGAGTACCGATGTCGGTAAAAAAGTTTTCAGTTCCGGCGTTTCATCAGGCCAACCCAATGTGGAAAAAGGCCACAAAGCGGATGAAAACCAGGTATCCAGCACGTCGTCGTCTTGGCGCAGATTGGACTTGCCGGATAGTTGCTGCGCTTCTTCAAGCGTATGCGCCACGGTGATATTGCCGTCTTCATCGTACCACGCCGGAATCCGGTGCCCCCACCATAATTGCCGCGAAATACACCAGTCCTGAATATTTTCAAGCCACTGGTTATAAACATGCGCCCAGTTTTCCGGCGTAAATTTGACCTGTCCATTGGCCACCACTTCAAGTCCGCGCCTGGCCATGCCTTCCATTGACACATACCATTGATCGGTCAGCATCGGTTCAATGATGGTATTGGTACGATCACCGCGTGGCGCCATCAGTTTATGCGGTTTGGTCTCAACCAGGAACCCTTGCGCTTCCAGATCGGCAATTACTTTTTTCCGGGCGTCAAAACGATCCATACCTTGATATTCGACCGGCGCCATGTCGTTGATTTTACCGTCCAAGGTAAAAATATTGATCGGTACCAATTGATGGCGTTGTCCCATCTGATAATCATTGAAATCATGCGCCGGGGTAATTTTGACACACCCTGTGCCAAATTCAGGGTCGACATAGCTGTCTGCGATAACCGGTATGCTGCGTTCGCATAATGGCAGGCGCACGTGACGGCCGATTAAATGACTGTACCGTGCATCTTCGGGATGAACCGCAACAGCAACGTCCCCAAGCATGGTTTCCGGACGTGTGGTCGCAACAATGACAGCTTCATCCGATGATATTTCACCATTATCCAGTTCCAATGGATAGCGGATAGACCATAACGAACCGTTTTCTTCCGTTGAAACCACTTCAAGGTCTGAAACTGCAGTCTGCAAAACCGGATCCCAGTTGACCAGACGTTTGCCCCGGTAAATCAATCCTTCACGGTAAAGCCGCACAAACACTTCAGTCACGGCACGGGACAACGCAGCATCCATGGTAAACCGCTCGCGTGTCCAATCGCACGATGCTCCCAGGCGCCGCATTTGACGGGTAATGGTTGAACCCGATTCTTCTTTCCATTGCCATACGCGTTCAAGAAATGCCTCACGGCCCAGGTCTCGCCGGTCGATATTTTGTTGATCCAGTTGCCGTTCTACAACGATTTGTGTTGCGATACCGGCATGATCGGTACCCGGTTGCCATAAAGTGTTATCGCCCTTCATACGATGATAGCGCGTCAAGGCGTCCATTAACGTGTGCTGGAAGGCATGCCCCATATGCAACGTACCGGTCACATTGGGTGGCGGAAGCATTATGCAATAAGCGTTTGTGTCATCAGTCTCTTTGTCATTTCCGGGTTTGAAAAATCCGGCTGCTTCCCAGAATGAATACCAACGGTTTTCTATCTGCTTGGGGTTAAAACTTTTAGCGAGTTCCATGAAAGTGAAGAATAGGCTTGAATGTAGATATTGAATACGAAAGCTGAGTATTATAAAGGATGACGCAAAGCATAAACTATTCTTTATGCCTATAATTGTTTTAATCGCCGTTATCTTTTTCCTGTACGATAATGCGGTTTTCAAGTGCGCGCACCAGAGCTTGACGGCCATCCGGATTCAGATCGAGACTGGCATCCTGCAATGCCGCATCAAGTAGCAAGCGCAGCGGCGACAATTCGCCAAACTCGGATTGTGCATCTTTTGCTGACCGCAGATGGACTTTTTCTGTCAAAACCGGAATATTGTCATTTCCGGTTTTCAATTGCGGTTCAATGACCGGATTATCCTGATGGTGATACTTCTCAATCAAAAAATTGAATTTTTCGAGAACCTTGGCGCTTTCGTCTTCCAATTCGTTTTCGTCAGTCATTTACACTATGAATGTTTTGATAAATCATGATGATGCAATGAATAACCAGCCTGTTTATAGAAACGATACCGGTTCCGTGCCGACAATTTGTCTTCCCGCGATACACTGGTGATTTCGAGTACGCGTTCGAATTGGTCAAAACCATTTGGACACTGCGTATCCAGGTTAATCAATATATTACAATTTTGATTCGGTATTATTCGGCCGCCAAGAATAATTGGCGTCGCTTCAACCAGCTTTTCGTCATCATCGATAGAACAATGCGGTAGAAAACTGGTCTGCTGATACGTCCACAATAGCACGTCAATTTTGTCAAGCACGCTATGATCTGAAGCATAAATCATGATTCTCGCATTCTGAGAAATAGCTTTGGCACACAAACGGCAAACCACATTCAGTTTGTCGCTGGCGCCGGAATAGAAAAAGACTTCAGTCATCAAAGCCTTTTCAAATTTTCAGAATTACGTTCATGAAGCTTCTGATTGATTAATCAAGAATTGTGCCAACAGCGGTACCGGTCTACCCGTTGAGCCTTTTTCCTTACCTGATTTCCATGCGGTACCGGCAATATCCAGATGCGCCCACTGGTATTTCTTGGTAAAACGAGAAAGGAAGCAGGCAGCGGTTATGGTACCACCCGCCCGGCCACCAATATTGGCCATGTCGGCAAAATTACTTTTTAGCAACTCCTGGTAATCGTCCCATAAAGGCAATTGCCAAACGCGGTCCGCGGATTGTTCGCCCGCCGTGATTAGTTCCTGTGCCAATTCCTCATCGTTACTCATCAAACCTGTGGCGATATTGCCTAACGCAATCACACAGGCGCCGGTTAGTGTGGCGATATCAATCACGACCTTGGGTTCATACCGTTCCGCATACGTCAACGCATCACACAGAATCAACCTGCCTTCCGCATCGGTATTCAATACTTCGATGGTTTGTCCGGACATACTCGTGACGACATCGCCGGGTTTTGTGGCGCTTCCCCCCGGCATATTTTCGGTTGCCGGAATGATGCCCACTACATTGATGGGGAGATTCATTTCGGCCACAGCTTTTATTGTACCCAGCACACTGGCTGCACCGCTCATGTCGTATTTCATTTCATCCATTTCAGCGGCCGGTTTTAATGAAATGCCACCGGTATCAAAGGTTACTCCCTTGCCGACCAAAACAATCGGTTTTTCTTTTTTGCCTTTGCCCTGATATTCCATAACAATCAATTTAGGCGGTTGATGACTGCCACGCGCGACAGCGAGCAAAGCTCCCATTTTCTGCTTTTCCATGTCTTTTTTATCAAGAATGGTTACTTTTAATTTATAGCTTTTACCCAGTTCTTTTGCCTGATCAGCCAAATAGCTCGGCGTACAGATATTCGGAGCCAAATTTCCCAAATTCTTGGTCAGACTCATGCCATGTGCAATAGCTGCCCCCTGACTGAGTGCTTGTTCACCGGCTGCCAAGTCTTCTTTGCCGTGTAAACTAATAATTATTTTGCGCAGCGGTTTTTTTATTTCTTCGGGATTGCTCTTGAGCTGATCGAAACGATAATTGCTGTCTACCGCCAGTTTGGCAATTTGGGTGACTTTCCAGGCTATATCACAATCCTTGACAGGAAGGTCGGCTAGAAATAAAGTGCAATCTGTTATTCCAGTACTGCCAAGAACCCGGAACGCTGCTTGTGCTGCGGTAATAAAGGCGCTGTCATTAAATTCCTGTTCCTTGCCCAGCCCAATCAACAGTACACGTTTACTTTGTACACCGGGAACCTTATGCAATAGCAAGGTTGTATTGGATTTACCTTCGAGGTCGCCCTGACTGAGAATGTCCTTGATATAACCCTCGGAAAGGCTATCCAGTTCTTTTGCCGACTCGGTCATTTTCTTTGATTCAAAAACTCCAACTACCACGCATGCGCCGCGTTGTTTCTCCGGCGTTGTTACTTTAATTCCAAATTCCACTACTCACTCCTTTAAACTTACCAAAGATTCTGACAAAATCGCCCTTCGCTTCAATATCTAAAATTTGCCACAAATCAAAATTCGTATATTTTAGCTACTATATCATCGTATCTCATAAAAATGGGAGTTTATGCCCATGAATCACAATGTAAGAATATTCTTGTGATTTTGTAGTCAATTATGCTTTTAATTCCCTGACAAGCACATGTAGAATTATAGGATGAATATATAAATCCGTTCGAATAAGGAACAAAGTGTGAACGAACATATAGAGAACAAGTTACGTCACTGCAAAACACTTCCGACATTACCAGCAATTGCTCTAAAAGTCATTGAATTAGCAAATGATCCTGATATCAATCTTGAAGACGTATGCAAATACATCACACTCGATCCTGCGTTATCGGCAAAAATACTGAAAATAGCCAATTCACCGCTTTACCGGTCCCGCCGGGAAGCCACCAATCTTAGGCAAGCGATCAGTGTTTTGGGTACGCATACCATTACCGTTATTGCCCTTTCATTCACGTTAGCCAATTCATTCATTAAACACTCCACCAATAACAGTAAAGCCATAGACCATTTATTTTTCTGGAAGCGAGCCATTGCTTCCGCACTGGCTTGCCGTGCACTGGGGGAAAAATTAGGACTAAGGTTTCAAGACGACTTGTTTCTCGCCGGTTTAATGCAAGATATTGGTATTCTCGTTTTTTTCGCGATCATGCCGGAAGAATATGAAAGCATTTTCTCTGCAACCGATGATCATGACACATTACTGAATAATGAGCGACAAGCATTTGGTACCGGACATGACGAATTGGGCCATGCATTTTTGAAGCTGTGGAACATACCTGACTATATCGCCCTGTCGTGTATGGCCAGTCACTGTCAGCCCGGCCCCGAAGCTGTTTCAACGCCTGGCCTGCATTCCTGTACGGCTGTGTCGCGTTATCTGGCAGAATATTTTCTTACACCCAATAAACCGGGGAAGCTAAACAACTTGATAAAAACCGCACAAGCTTGGCTCAATATCGATGCAGATGTTTTGGGTGAAGTTATCGATACCATGAAGGAGGGTCTTAGCTCTGTTGAAGATCTGTTTGAAGTAACGATTTTAGAACCTGCTAAAATTTCGCAAATTATTGATGAAGCCAAAGAATTACTGGCTTTACAAACCATAGCAAAAGTAAGGGAGCTTGAAGAAAAAACACATCGTGATAGCTTAACCGGCGCCATGAATCGGAAATTTTTTGACGATACTATCCAACGCGAATTTCATATTTCTTTGCGACATCAGTTACCCCTCACAATCGCAATGCTCGATATCGATCATTTTAAAAAAATTAACGACACATACGGTCATATTACCGGTGATGAGATTCTGACTTCATTTTCTCGAATTGTCATTAATCAGATTCGTGAAGACGATATCTTCTGCCGTTATGGCGGTGAGGAATTTGCTTTGATTCTGCCTGGCACACCGCTGAACGCAGCCAGAAATGTTACAACCCGTCTGAAGGATGCTATTACAAAAAACATCCATAAAACTGATGACGGTCATGAAATCAGAATCTCTGCATCTTTCGGTGTAGCATCATGCCTGAACGGAACCCCCCACTTTGAAAAAGCAATCGATTTAATCAAAGCTGCCGATACTGCGTTACTGGCTGCAAAAAAAGCCGGGCGCAATCGCATCATAGAATGGAAACAATCCTGATTTTTCTTAGGGGGTATTGTCATGAGTTATGTGCATTTCTGTGCGAGCAGATTTTTGATGAATGTTTGTGAAAAGTACGTAGGGCATAGCCGTAGCTATGTTCAAGTACTTTGAACCTAGATTCCTCAGTTGATCGCTCTTCATTACTTTAAATGTCTCTTGGATATTGCCTCTGTACCGTTGGCCATACTAACCAAATGGGTGAAATTGCTACGTGCCCGATTATATGGTTCTCAGATCGTCTGGCTTCGTTGTTCATCGTTGCATGGAATGGCCATGCGCCTCTTCTCGCCTTGCCAACCGATCTGAGAACCACACACTCGAACACGTTCAACTGAGGATTCTAGGTTGAATAAATAGGCGCAAAAATCTGTCGCGCCCTTCGGGTTTGTTTTTCGAATAAAATTGTCGGCGTTTTTGTTCCTTGAATATGCCTTGGCATGTCCTGCGGAACAAAAACTTGATCCTTTT
>JAGRFM010000234.1 GCA_020446045.1 Nitrosomonas sp. | reverse complement strand
TGCTGAATACACTTTTACAGGCTGATTAGGCACTTTCTGTGCAATGTTTTTCAACACGCCAACATCTGACTTTTTTGCACAAAAACCCTGTTAAGTACTTTTTGCAATTTTTTTCGCTGAATAGTTAGCAGTAATTTTAAATAAACACGTTAACGACCATCCCCACCGCAACGAAAATAGCCATCCATGCAAATCCCTGTTGTAACCTTGGACCTGCAAAACGATTCGCCAGTCTGTTGCCAATCAGCATTCCCACCAACGCTCCCGCAGTGAATGGTGTCGCTACCGACCAGCTCATCGTTCCCATGAGTACCGCAGAAGTCGCGCCCACGACCGAAACCAGCGCAATGACCGCCAGTGATGTTGCCAGAATGGACTGCATTTGCAGGAAAGTCACTTTTCTGAGTGCAGGCACCACGACAAAACCGCCGCCCACTCCTAACAAACCGGACAGAAAACCAGCCAATGTTCCGGACAAAGCCAGTACACGTGCACAAGGCCAGGTCCAAATTAAACGACCATCCGCATTCCCCAGCATACAAGGTATTTCTGGTGACGGATGGTGGTGCATGACATCAGTGTGATGTTCTTGTGTATTTTGTTTTGGTTTGCGCAACATACTCACCGCCACATAGCCCAATACCAGTGAAAACAGCAAAATCAACGGTTCGTGCGGTATTCGCTGTGAGAACCACAGCCCGATGGGGGAAACCACTGAACCGGCCAAGGCAATTAGTCCGGCAGCGCGGTAACGTACTTTTTTCTGCTTCAGGCCGATCACTGCACCGATCGCTGCTGACATGCACACTGCCAGCAACGCAACCGGAACAGCTTCCGACATGTTCAGTTGCAGCCCGAATATCAGCAATGGCACTGCCAAAATCGCACCGCCAGCACCTGTTAATCCAAGCACAACACCGACAATCGACCCAAGCAAACTGCTTATAATCAGCAATTCCATAACATTTCCACTGAATTCAGTTGTTAATGTTTTTTATGTGGGTGCGCCAACCACTCTTTGCCTTTCAGCATACCTTCCCAATAAACCCATGGAAAAAGCGTTTGCTTGAAAAACCAATACAATTTTCTTGGTACCGAAGGTTTCAAGGGAAATGTTGGCATCAACTTGCCGCCAAAACCGAATTCAGCCAACACCACCTTGCCATTTTCCACAGTCAACGGACATGCGCCATAGCCGTCATAAATCAATGGCATTTCTTCATCTTCCTTATCAGCCAGCAGGTTCTCTGCAACGACTACAATTTGTTTCCTCACCGCCGCAGCCGTTTTCGCATTCGGCGAAGAACAGGCATCGCCCAGCGCAAACACATTCGGATAATCCGGATGCTGCAACGTTTTTTCGTTAACCTTACAAAAACCGTTTTCATCCGCCAGCGGACTGTTTCTTAGAAAATCCGGCGCCATTTGCGGCGGCGTAACATGCAGCATGTCAAACTGCTTTTCCTCCTGACGTACATTGCCGTCCGCATCCTTAATCTCAAAATAAGCTGTTTTGCTGTTGCCATCTACCTTGACAAGATTGGAATTGAAATTGAGTTTCGCATTGTAACGTTCCACATACTGCATCAATGCCGGCACAAAATCGGCAACACCGAACAACACGGCCCCAGCGGTATGAAATTCAACATCGATATCAGTGAGACAATTGATCTTTAACCACTGGTCACACGACAAATACATTGCTTTCTGAGGCGCACCAGCGCATTTAATCGGCATTGGGGGTTGGGTAAACAACGCTTTCCCCTGTTTGCATTCTTGAACCAGTTGCCAGGTATAAGGCGCCAGATCAAAACGGTAATTCGATGTCACACCATTCTTGCCCAGTGTTTCTTCAAGACCTGCTATTTTTTCCCACGCAAGCCGTATGCCCGGACAGACAATGAGCTGGCGATAACCGATTGAACGCCCATCCTCAAGCTTGACCAGATTGTTATTTGGATCGAAGCCCGCGGCCGCGGCATGTATCCATTCCGCATTTTCGGGTATAACTTCCGACATCCTGCGTACGGTTTTATCCGCATCATAGGCACCGCCACCAACCAGCGTCCAGGCCGGCTGATAATAATGCTTGTCACTGGGTTCGATAATGGCAATACGCAACGCTGGTCTACGTTTAAGCAGACTCGCCGTCACACCGATTCCGGCAGAACCGCCACCGACAACGACCACATCGAACGCATTGCTCCAGTTACAGGCGTCAACTGTAGCATGATGGATTTCACCAGCATCCGGTTTGGTCATGGCATGCAATGCAGTTGCGCGTTTACCCGAACCGCAAAATGCAAGCACAGGCCCAGGCAATTCCGCCATCAGCTTACGAAATGCTTCACCGCGTTCTTCTGGTATGGCACCCATACGTACCGGCAAATAGGCAAAAGTGACACCCAAGGCTTTTGCTTCCTGCTCCAGTTGTTCACTGGTTGGCTGATTCTCACCGCCTTCTAAATCCGGCCGGTTACAAATAATAGATTTGTAACCGGACGCAGCAATCTCCGGCAAATCATCCAGACTGATTTGACCTGTTACTGACAATTTCTCATCAAGCTGAGTTATCTTGATATTCATAGGTTATCTCCTTTTTTCAAGATCATTCATTCGAGACATCGTAGGTAGAAAAAATAAACCTTATTATTCCAATGGTTTTATCGTATCACTGAATATGTCTTGTGCTGTCAATTTTCTACATGACGGGTGCAATAGAGTTCGAACAAGGTCTGCATGATGCGAATGGCTTCAGGACTCACCAGGCTATAGTAGATGTATTTACCCTGGCGCTCGGTCGCCACTAGCCCTTCTTCCCGCAATACGGTGAGCTGCTGAGATAAAGTTGGCTGGTGAATAT
>JAGRFM010000233.1 GCA_020446045.1 Nitrosomonas sp. | reverse complement strand
TTGCCAGAGCTTTATTCAGTACAGGCATTGGTGGCAGATCAAACAATTCGATAATCCATTTGTCGTTGCTTCGAATCAAGATTTTTCCAATAGTAATTATTTAATTATTGAAACAAATGGTATATTGAGTGGGGATAAATTTATTATCTGACGCTACTCATCGTAAATTTAAGTTTATTCTCTTGAGTCGCATTATGATTGCATGATAGATCAAACATTTATGATTAAAATAAAAGTTATAGATTATCCTGGTTCGCAGTTACTACAACTGAGTGAAGCTAAATTCGACGAACTCGGCGGTACCATCGGTCGAGCGGATAACAGTACATTGGTTTTGCCCGATCCCGAGAAGCATCTTTCCAGGTTGCATGCGAGTATTAATTATCGCTACGGCCAATATCATATCTGCAATCATGGCAGCGCGACTCCGGTTGTGCTGAACGGGCGGCCGCTGGAGAAAGAGCAGTCTGAAATACTAAGAAATGGCGATGAAATTCGTATCGGTGACTATGTCTTGCAAGTGCTGGCCGAAGATGAATCGGTTAATTCGCTTTTTAACCATTCTTCTGACAATGTCCGTTCAGATAAACAGAATCTTGGTATGGATTTCTTTGCCGAACCGGCTGAAGCATCTTTCAATAACAAGCGGCAGCTCTCAGAAAAATCATCGGAATCCGGTTTAATTGGTAGTCATCCGGATTCATCAGATCCTTTTGCCGATCCGTTTGGGGAAAATAAATCACAAGAAGGGATTTCCGGGCGGATTCCCGAAAATTATGACCCCTTTGCTGATCCCGCATCAGATGGAATGTCCGGTGATTTGCTTTCAGAGAAAGGGTCGAATGACTTGCTCAATGATCAAGTATCCCAAGACGACAGTCAAGGAATAGATAATTACATCGCAACCAAAACACCGTTGGATGAACTGCCAAAACAACCGGATATGAGTAATATTGATCCATTGCTGGTGCTGGATGGTGCGGCCAAAAAAAATGAACAGCCTGAATTTCATCCGCAGCGTGATGATGTTCCGGAACTGCGTGGTTCATTTGTACCACCAAAACGGCAGTTTGAAGATGAAACCAAAAAAGTGAAACAGTCTGATTCTAACGCAACAGGTCAGCAGTATCAGTTCGGAGGGTCATCGTTAATGGATGCTTTTTTGGCGGGAGCGGGGATGCAGGGAAGGAATCTGCAGCATGAATTGACGCCTGAATTCATGTATCGCGTAGGATTGATCTTGCGTACGTCAACACAAGGAACGCTGGACTTATTATTGGCACGTTCGATGACTAAACAGGAAATGCGGGCAAATATGACATTGATCGCATCGAAAGAGAATAACCCGCTTAAATTTTCTCCGGATGTGGAAACGGCGTTAATGCATTTATTGTCGCAACAAAGCAAGGGGTTTATGGCGCCTGAACAGGCCATCACTGATGCGTATGAAGATTTGCGTTCGCATCAATTTGGTTTTATGGCGGGTATGCGTGCCGCGCTGGCAGGTTTGCTCGATAAATTCAAGCCGTCCAGATTGGAAAAGCGTTTTACCAAAGTGACTTTAATGGACAAGCTGGTTCCGGGTAACCGTAAAGCCAAATTTTGGGATTCGTATACAGAGCGATATGAAGAAATATCAAGCGAAGCTGAAGAGGATTTTCACATCTTATTTGGCAAGGAGTTTCTTAGAGCCTATGAGCAGCAAGTTGCAAAATTTGAGAATAAAAAATAGCAATTACGGTTTTCAAACAGATTCTCAGTTGCTTCGTCCAGATATGGTTCTGAGAAGAAAAATCAAGATGAGAAGGAATGGTTGGTGTTTATTTTTCTGATGACGCTAAGAAATTGGCATGCAGCTTAAAATAGAAACATTATCAAAAACTGGCGGACGAAAAGCAAATGAAGATGCATGTGGGTACTGCACCATTGCAGAGATTACGTGCTGTATTTTGTCCGATGGACTCGGTGGACATGAAGGTGGGGCAACTGCATCAAGACTGTCGGTCGAACATGTGCTGGAGGCTTTCAAAAAATTTCCGCAATGCAGTATTGATAATATTAAGTCATTAATGTGTGTGGGTAATGATGCAGTATTAAATGGACAGATAAACAATCCCCGTTTGAGTTCAATGCGCACGACCGCAGTTATTCTTATGATCGATAGCAAACAAAATAAAGCATGTTGGGGAAATATTGGTGATTCCCGGCTTTATTGTTTCCGGAATGGGCGTGTGCTTCAGCAAACGAAGGATCATAGCGTTTCTCAGATGATGGTCGACGCCGGCTATTTAAAACCGGAAATGATACGCTCTGCGCCAGGGCGGAATCAGTTGTATGCTGCCATGGGAGATAATAGTCGTTTTGAGTATGAAACGATCTCAGAGCCTTTTACAGTTTGTGAGGGCGATGTTTTTTTGTTGTGTTCGGATGGGTTATGGGAGCATGTGGAAGAAAATGAGATGGAACGGCTGTTGCAGAACGCAAATTCTGCAAGTGACTGGTTAAAGATGCTGGAAGCTGAGGTTTTGAAATGTGAAAATGTGGGCCAGGATAATTATTCAGCGGTTATTGTATGGTGTGTTGATTCGGATGAAGCAACAAAAATTATTGCTGATAATTAGTCCCTTATTTATCAGTTAAAAGATGTCAAGTTTTGACAAGAATATTGAGCAAACCAAGCATTAGTGGGGATTTGCACGATATAAATTTTTTAGCTTTTTGGGTTCCGGCTTGTCCGGCTTAGGTTTATTCGAGAAAAACAATTTTTAACCGTTGATCATGAAAGACGACCTGGAAGCGTCCGTCAACTTCTCGAACCGGTGCATTATTCAAATATAGAATCTTTTTGTAATCGTAATGTCCCTGGTTGAGATTGTCATCAGGCCTGAATTTAAAGGCCAATTTCGTTTCATAGGCACCAGAATGATTCGGGTCTATTTCGACGTCTTTTTTACTTTTTATGGGGTCGAGGCCTTGGGGATCGTTGTATATAATTAATTCTTCCTGAATTTCGTCTTGCTGTGCATAAGCATTCGTACCTTTGACAATTTCTATCTCCGAATAAAAATTCAGCTCACCGCCTCTTTTAACGATATTTGATGGGTCTGTACGTGTTGAATAATGGGCAATGATCGTTTCTGCGGGTAGCTGGCCATTATGATTATTTTTGTAATCTTCTTCGACCTCGGGCGCCTGCTTGGTTTGTTTGACGTTGTAATCATATAAAGCACCGGCCAGGAGTCCTGCGCCAGCTCCTATTGCTGCTCCTATTGCAGGGTCAAGTCCGGCTGCCTCGGCAATCAAAGCACCAAGTCCAGCTCCAACCCCGGCGCCAATCATCTTGCCTTCATGACCACTGGTAGCTGCGCAGCCAATCAAGGTAAAAACGATCAACATGATACATACTAATTGTTTGTAGTAGTTCAGAGTATCCATTGGTCCTCCAGTCAAATTTATTCAAGAATCGAATCTTTCCAGGCTTTTTCCAAGGCTTTACGTTGTTTTTCAGTTGCAGTATCGCGAATAGTATTCGCCTGACGATTATTGGGTGCAAAATTCAAAACAATCTCAGCTTTAGAAATTGCGCATTCGTACTGGGCCTTCTGCAAACAGGCTTTTGCATCGTTTAAATTTTTTTGTATGGTCAGGTATTGTTGCCGTGAAATTTTAAGCTGATTCTCGAGCGCCTGTGCTTGTGCATTATCCGGATCCAAACCAAACACTTTGTTTAGTTGTTCTTGAACACAGCCAAATTGGGATTTTTTCAAGCAACTTCTTCCCTGTTGTAACGCGGTATTTATTGTATCTTTTTTTCCGGCAATTTCCTTTTGTATCAGGATTGCTGGTTCGTTTTTGGGGTCAAGATTTAAAACGATATCGGATAAAGAAAGCGCGCATTCAAAATTGTTTGTTTCAAGGCATTCATTGGCTTCTGCTAATGCGCCGGTTAGTTTTAAGTATTGTTCGTGTTGTGTGATTGCTTTATGGCGCAATGTTTTGGCATGCAGATTGTCCGGGTCGAGTTGTAAAATATTTTCTGCTTTGGTTATGACACAATCAAACCGGGCTAGATTTAGGCATGTTTTTGCATCTGAAATATTTTTCTGGATGGTACGATGGATAGAGTGTGCTTCTTCATATAATCGTTGTGCCTGTACGTTATCGGGGTCAATATCCAGAACCGTGTCAACTTTTGCAAAGGCGCATTCAAATTTTGCCTGTTCCAGGCAATCTTGTGCTTCACCCAAAGTCAGATTAATTATTTCTGAATTGTCAGAAAAAAGCATATCCAGTTTGCCTTGTAGCCCAAGCCATACACCTGTTGAAAGCATGACAACCAGTAAAAGACTTAAAAAAACAGGAATTTTATGGGATTCTTTTTTGCCGCCGTTCTTTTGATCCGATGATCTGCGTCCTGATTGGTTGTTAAGGCCCAATAGTTTTTTGAATTCATCAACATTTTGTGGGCGATCCGTTGGATTGAACGCGAGTGACCGATCAATAGCAATAAGAAAATCCTGGCTGTATTTTTTTTGTAATGACGGAATTGATGCAAGCGATTCCAATGGATCGTGCAAAGCACGGGAAACAGCCGAGATCGGTTTTTTCCCCATAATGGCATAATAAATAACTGCGCCTAGTGCATAAAAATCTGTCCACGGCCCTTGCTTTGAAACCTGGGATTCGAATTCACCGCACTGCTCAATGGGCGCATAGCCGACTTTAAATATGGTAGTCGGGATATGGGATTTATCCTGAATAACATGACGTGCTGCACCGAAATCGAGTAACAAGGGTTCGTCCTTCTTAAGGATAAGAATGTTGTCCGGTGATATGTCACGATGATAGCAATTCTCGGCATGGATGACTGTCAGTGCATCGAGCAGGTTTTTCAGTAGGGATTTCAGCCAGTTTTCACTGGGTGGTTCTGGCAATTTTTCCAGATATTCTTTAAGCGTTGGGTTTTCATAAAGCTCCATGGCCATATAAGCAGTGTTATTGGCCTCAAAAAAACGATGAACACTTAGTAACGAGGGATGGCGGAATTTCGCAAGTAATTTTGCTTCATTAATAAAACTGCGCATCCCCGCTTCGAAAGTGTCCAGATGTTGAATTGATTTAACAACAGTTGAGCCGGTTTCGCGTACGGCAAAACCCAGTGGCATGTATTCCTTAAGCGCGACTTCCCGTTCTAAAGTCCTGTCAAAGGCGCGATAGACAATCCCAAAACCACCCTGACCAATGATGTCAAGGATTTCAAATTCTTCCAGTACTGTTCCTGCCGGTAACGTATTGATGGTTTTTTCGGATACCAGAACCGTTTGTTCATCATCTTGAGACTGTTCTGTGCTCATATTCTTTCAGTGAACGGAGTAAGTTAATTCTAAACTACATACTCCTTGAGTAAAGGCGTAATTCAAAAAATACAACTGTAACAGAAATGTATAGATTATATAGGCTGGTTTTCATCGCCGTTTAGTAAAGTAATGAAATGATCGGACTCGGGAAGCCCGGAAAAACATTTCAAGTGTGTTGCTTTAGACACTAACGATTTGTGCCACCATAAGCTCTTTTGTGTTCCGGATTGTACGAACTGATGTTCCATGATGAAGGACAAGAATAAGGGAAAATCCTCGATGACCAGCTGTGGCATTTTATCGGCTGTCTCATGGTGAAGCTTGGCATCTGATTTCCACCACAGCAGGAACTCCTGAATTGAAGTTTGTGAAGGATTTGTTTCGGACAATGGAAATGGGTGTTTTAACAGGTTATGATCCAGATTTTCGGGCAAAAAATCAGCATTCAGTGATCTTAATGCCAGTTGTTCAATATCATTGAACCAGTTTTGCGCATTAATGATGGTTGTTAAAATTCCAGGTGATGTTTCCAATTGTATTGCGATAGTCAACGGGAAATACCGGCCGACTTTGTCGACACTAGGCATTAAAATGCCTGTCCATATACCCTGATTATATAATTGCGGCATCAGGATAAAGCGCCATATGGGACAATTCAAATATACATTTAACCAGCCATCACCTAATTGAGCACGGCTGCTGATAATGGAATTTTGCAGCCAGGTATCCCAGAACTGAATAAACTCTGCAGGTAAGCGTCGTGACGAAAAATCACCCATGGCCGGCATTTTTCCATACCAGCCCGGAACAAGTTTTTCATCCATTATCCTAAAAACCTCAGTTGGATGGTGTTTAGAGTGCTTTGTTTTTTATTTTTGGCAAGGCGCGATGAGACGTAATAACCAGTTATTACAACGAATTGCAACACTGCAAAAATTAAAAAACAATGTGCTATAAATAGCATAGTGTCACTCACCATTCAGGTTAAGGAATTTTTCTGAAATGTATATTTTTACTCATCAAGTTTGTGCTTTTTTGTAACGGTCAACTGAGGTTTTTAGGATTATAGTTTTGCAGGACAGCTAAACAGTTCAAGTTCCTGCAAACGGAAAGGGTTCAAAACACTGTTTGCGCTGACTTCAAACTTGACATTGCGGTTTTCGATATTAAAGTTAACCAGAAATTTATCGGGTTGATCGGATCGTGTGATTTTTACTTTGTCGAACATCCGGAATAATGCCCAGAAACCCTCAAAAACTTGCCCGGTCAAACTGGATCCGGAGTCAGCGAGTGAAATTTGCAGCCTGACTTGCGAGCTGCCGCGGGTTCCCGGCCATTGTACGGTAACCGGTATTTGCGGCCCATGGCTATATCTGACCAATTGTCCATCGATGTCGAGGATAAATTGTGTGATGGAAGCATCCATGTCAATAGGCTTGAAGGTTAATTCCATGCCGGCTTTATTACCTCCGCCCTGAAAGAATACGTCACGAATGATCTTCGCGCGTTGAAACTGTTGCAGATCTCTAGGAGCCGTACCCATGCTGGCATCACCAACATTACGGAAACGCCATACCTGTCTCGTGGTGTCGACATGCGATGAAAGATGGTTTTGAAAGAAACTGTCGATCAATCCACCGGATGCGAATATTCGTGAAAAATCATCCGGCGTAACATCATCATTGCTGTTTTTCTTGAATGGATAACGGTTATTGATCGCCATGCGACAAAAATCGGTGACATTAGAAAAAAGCATCTGGTTCAGTTTGCTACGTTGATCTCCTAATGCCTGACTGATGCCGTCTGTTGACAGTGTTGTCAGCATGGAGCGAATCGGTTCGGGTGATTTGCTGGCTTCGATTTTTATGTCGCCGATAACTTCACGTGATGGAAGTGTTATGCCACTTTTCAGGGCTGTATCAGTTTGCATCAGAAATTGATGGAGTTTATCAATCTGTGGCGACATAGCGTCTATCTTTGGCGGTTGTCCAGGATTGGGTGAATAAACAATGTCTCTTAATTCTTTAAACCGGTCATCCACAATATTTTCAAGTTGTGATGCCATTGAAGTTGAAAGAGAACCTCTATTTTCATTTCCTGAGATTTGTTGTATCTGTTGTTTAATCTGTTTGGTTGTCTTTGAGAGGAACTTACCAGTTCGATCAGTTGCTTTCCCAATGAAATTTTTTTCATCGTCATGGGTATTGACCAGTGTAACTTCTTTAACAATCGACTTAAGCAGTAAAACCAAGGGTGAATCATCAGCCGAAAGCAATCTTGCAATTTCTATACTTTCTTGGAATGAACCGGAATGTTTAAGCCTGATGTCATCAATAAATGCTTCCCAGGTACGTGCATAATCATGAAGATATAAACGTTTAACCTCATCCAGTAATTGATCGTCAAAATAATCAAGAGATAATTTGTTATCTTCTGGCGTCTGGGATTGTAATACCCATTTTGCTTCATCTTTTAATTGCTTGGCGACTTGGTTGGAAGCATTTAAAAAGGTATGGTAATAACCATCAAAAGTATATAAGCCCGGAACGCCCTGATTCAGCGGTTTGCCACTGCTGCGGGTAAAAACCCATGTTGCATGCTGGCCAGCTGCATTCAGTATAGTGAATTCCGGGAGGTCGGCGCCAATTTTGTGCCACTTTAACCGGTTATAGACGCGTAACGCTATAGGTGTTTGATTTAGAAAATTGCGAACAGTCTCGACAAGTTCCTCATTTATGCGTATGGGCGGTGTTGGTGCGCCGTTACTGAACAAATTATCCAGGTGAAGAACAAGCAGGTGATGCTGTTCGTTGGTCAATTCATGCGGGAAGTTAGTTTCCCAGTCCTTGATAATGAAATCTTTCAACGCAATTGCATCGAAATGCTGGGAATCATGCATCATGATATAGGCTTTGAGTGCTTCATATAAAAGCTCGGGGTTATTCCGATTGGTATAATTCAGCAGATATTCAAGGCGTAGAATCAGTTGGAGCAGAAAAGTGTCCTGCAATAATCGGTGATAGGCTTTGTTTGATGCGGCAGAAAGTTTTTTTCCTTGATAAAGACCAAAGCGCATGTCAATGGGTGTTGAGCCATCATAGCTGCTTGAAACGTTGGTGAGTTCCTGTACTGAACGCAATGTCGGCAACAGATTGACGATATTAATATTTTGCATTTGCGGTATGTTTTCGACTTCAGAGGAGACCAGGTTGATTTTGTCTTCTACTTCCGCGATATAGGCTTTGTTATTGACGTAGCTCAGCATCCAGGCTGCACTCATACCGAGTGTCAGGAGAATACCGGCAGTAAAGATAACCCATTGCAAAGCGGATTGCTTGCGTTCCCAGCGTTGGTTGGTGCCTGCAATCTCTGATTCCGTGAAAATAACTTCTTTGAGTAAACGGGTCAGAAAAAAACTTTTACCGCTGGGTCGTAACGGTGAAATTAATTTATTGCCTAGATTGAGTGCCTGAGCAAGACTACCCATGACACGGTCAATCGGATTGCCAATCTGGGTTCCGCTGGTAAAGTAAATCCCGCGCAGCAGGGGTTGTTGTTCGTAGCGTGACGGTGAGAAGATCTGGTTCAGATATTCTTCCAGCGTGTTTTTCAGATTGCTGAATTGTTGCGGAAACAAATACAATAAAGCGCGTTTCTGAATATCTCTTTCTTCTTGCAGGATATAAATTAATCTGTCGTTTAGTCTTTTTTCAAGTGCTTCAAATTCAGCGATATAGTTAGAGAGTGGGTGATGATTTTCATCTTCGGTGAGTTTAAACGAGGTCCCCCATACTTGAGAACGCTCTTCTCTGCCCAGTCTCCCGAAAAATTCCATGAAACCGGCAAGCAAGTCGGTTTTGGTGACGAGAATATAGATGGGGAATTGTATATTCAGTTCGTTATAGAGTTCCTGAATACGTTTCCGGATTTCGTTGGCTTGCTTTTCGCGCTGGAGTGCGCTTTGCTGTAATAAATCAGAAACGCTGATGGTGACAATAACGCCATTAATCGGACGGCGGGGACGATATTTTTTGAGTAAATCCAGGAAGCCTGTCCATGCTGTACTGTCAATTTCTTGATCACTTTCGTGCGTGGTATAACGCCCGGCTGTATCGAGTAAAACAGCATCGTTGGTAAACCACCAGTCGCAGTTGCGTGTGCCGCCGATGCCACCGATTTTATCCTTGCCTAAATGCTCTGCTAAAGGGAACTGGAGCCCGGAATTGATCAGCGCGGTTGTTTTCCCCGAACCGGGAGGGCCAATGAAAATATACCATGGGAGTTCGTAGAGGTATTGCCGTGACAGTAGCGAGAAAATACCGGATTTTTCTTTCTTGCCCAGTTTGTCCGTTTTTTTTAGGGTATTGATGGCTTCCTCAAAACGTTTATGCAAAACCGAAACTTCTTCTGCTCCGGCCTGATTTTCTTGTGGTTGAGGCGCCGACTGTTGCAACAGGCCGTCCATCAGCTTTTTATTTAAGTTTTTTGCTTTAATAAAGGCCCATAAATGTTTGACAATGTAAAACAATAGTATGAGACCGATTAACAAAAAACGGGCGTCTTCAGATTCAAGTGGACGATAATCGGCGAATGCAAACAGCGGGCCAACAAACCAGACGAGAAGACTGACAGCGATAAGACCCAGAATTGCCAGGGTCCAGCGGTTGAACACAATGTTAAGAATCTTTTTCATTTGACTAAAATCATTAATTGCGTTTCTAAGTTCACTTGGATAAGTTAAGCTTGTTAATACAAATCAATTTCGACACGACGATTACGGCTGCGGCCCTCAGCAGTGTCATTGGAGGCTAATGGATAGGCATCGGCACTACCTTCCGCAGTTAGTCGTGAACTGTCCAGTCCTCGATTGATCAGAATCGCCATAACAGAATCTGCACGTTCTTGCGACAAATGCCAATTCGAGGGAAAGCGCATGGTGCGTATTGGACGATTGTCGGTATGTCCTGTAATGCGGATATTTCCGGGCAACGTGTTCAGTGCGGAGGCTATACGTGAAAGAACTGATATGTAAACATCTGAAACGGTAGCACTGCCCGATTTGAAGATATTATCGCCGGTTAAAGTGATAACATCGCGGCCATTTATTTCGTTTACGGTTAATAGCCCCGAAGAAATATCATTGGCCAGCAGTTCCCTCAGATGAGGCTGTGATGTTGCGACAGGAATAACGGCCGTTTCAGGTATGGGCATTTTCACCTGGATCGATTGTAGACGGTTAAAAACAGGATCGGAAATACTGTTGAGCGAATAATTAAAACCCAGATAAATAAACAGCAGTGTTGTGCTGCAAAATGCGAAATATACCCATAAAGGGATTATTCTGAATATTTTTCGCCGCGTATGTGAACCTGCCCGCCAATGTGGCGACAAGTCTTTTTCATAGTCGTTACGCTCATTTCGAATCATTTGAACCAGTCTTTCTTTAAGCTGTTCAAGTTTCTCCCGGCCTCTTTCCTGGATGCGATAGCGCCCCTCAAAACCAAGGGACAGGCATACGTAAAGGAACTCCAGGAGTTCAATGTTTTTCCCCGGATTTTCGGCCAGTTTAGCAATGAGCTGAAAAAATTTCTCCCCGCCAAAGACTTCTTTTTGAAACATGACGAGCAGGCTGTATTTACCCCATTCTCCGCTTCCCCAAGGTGTTGAAGCGATTGTTTCGTCAAGGAATGTACATAGCGCATAACGCGCAGGAATGATTTTTTCAGAGCTCATGCCATTGGCTTGAGCCCGGCTTTCAAAAGCTTTTATTTGCCGGGCCAGAAAATCCCTCAGTTCCGCAAGATTGGCCGCCTGGTGTGACGTTCTCAAATGCGGTATCAGGTTAAATAAAGGATTCGCTGCTGTAATGATTGGATTCAGGCCGCTGAGTGCCAGATCGAATTCTGAAATGGAATCTGGATTCTGGAATTCGGGTTGATCCTGGGGGCTTTTTTCTGGAATTGGAATCCGCCCCCCAGGCGTGGGAATAAGGGTTCTATCCGAATTCGAAAATGAGAATGGATCGTCTTGACTCATAATTGATAATGCAAATAAACAAGGGTAAAAATTGATCTTGATTCCAAAGCTGCTTTAACCTAAAAACCTCAGTTGGATGGTGTTTAGAGTACTTTGTTTTTTATTTTTGGCAAGGCGCAATGAGACGTAATAACCCGTTATTACAACGAATTGCAACACCGCAAAAAGTAAAAAACAATG
>JAGRFM010000232.1 GCA_020446045.1 Nitrosomonas sp. | reverse complement strand
GATTTTTGCGCCTATTTATTCAAAGTACTTGAACATAGCTACGGCTATGCCCCACGTACTTTTCACAAACATTCATCAAAAATCTGCTCGCGCAGAAATGCACATAACTCATGACGACACCCCCTAATCATTTCATTAAAAATAAGGACATTGATCCTTAGAAATACACAATGAAAAACTTCGTCACTCAATTATTCAACATTTTTAAAAAGGAGACGCGCATGTCACTTAATCTTGATAATTTCTCCAGCGCCGCCGTATCCGGCTCGCAGTTTGTTCTGGCTTCCCTGCCTTATGCGGATAATGCGCTTGAACCGGTTATCTCAGCGAATACGCTCAGTTTCCACTACGGTAAACATCACAAAACCTATGTTGATAACCTCAACAAACTGGTAGCCGGAACCGATCTGGCCGGACAATCACTTGAACAAGTCATCCGCGCCGTTGCAGGACAAGCCGACAAAGCAGGTATTTTCAATAATGCCGCACAGGTTTGGAACCATATGTTCTACTGGCATAGCCTGAGTCCCAATGGCGGTGGAGAGCCTCCCGCTGCACTCAAACAGAAAATTGAACAATCGTTCGGCAGTCTCGATGCGTGCAAAACAGAGTTTGCCAATGCGGCAATGACACAGTTTGGCAGCGGCTGGGCATGGCTGGTACAGGATGGCGACAAAATAACCATTGCCAAAACCGGCAATGCAGAATCACCGATTACGCAAAATGTGCGTCCACTGTTGACCATTGATGTCTGGGAACATGCTTATTATCTGGATTACCAAAACCGCCGTGTAGATTATGTGAATACCATTCTGGACAAATTGATCAACTGGGAATTCGCACAAGCGAATCTGGGATAATTCAAGTTTATGTCTGAAATAACCATCGCCCTGTCAAAAGGGCGGATTTTCGATGATACCGCACCCTTACTCGAAGCTGCAGGTATTGTTGCCAAAGATAACCCGGAGTCTTCCCGAAAACTGATTTTGTCCACCAACCGTGCAAATGTGCGGTTGGTGATCGTACGCGCATCCGACGTACCCACTTACGTTCAATATGGCGCGGCAGACCTGGGAATCGCAGGTAAGGATGTGTTGCTGGAGCATGGCGGTAATGGGCTTTATCAACCGCTGGATTTAAATATTGCACGTTGCCGCATGATGGTTGCCGTACCGGATGGTTTTGATTACGACAAGGCAGTCCAACAAGGCGCCCGATTGCGAATTGCCACAAAATACCTGCAGACAACGCGCGAGCACTTTGCCGATAAAGGCGTACATGTTGATCTCATCAAACTATACGGTTCGATGGAACTCGCACCACTCGTTGGGCTTGCGGACGCTATTGTCGACCTGGTATCCACCGGCAGTACGCTCAAAGCCAACAATTTGCACGCCGTGGAAGAAATCATGCCGATTTCATCCCGGTTGATCGTTAACCAGGCCGCATTAAAATTGAAACGCAAAACGATACAGCCTATCCTGGATGCTTTTGCTAAAGCTGTCAAACATTAACCGTTTTCAATATTTTATCCGAACGCTTTCTTCGCATGGTTCAAGTCAAAAAACTCAATTCAGTCGATCCGAATTTCGATCAATCCCTGCAACAATTACTGGCATTTGAAAGCGCCATGGATGAATCGATTGAAACCACAGTCACACAAATCCTGGCTGACATCAAAAATCGCGGTAACGAAGCACTGATTGAATACACCAACCGTTTCGATCTGGTAAATGTCAACACGATTGCCGAACTTGAACTGTCCACACCCCGTCTGCAACAAGCGCTAAATGCTTTGCGGGAACAACAACGCCAGGCACTGGAACAGGCTGCCGAACGGATAAGAAATTATCATGAAAAACAGGTTGGTCAATCCTGGCAATATCAGGAATCCGATAACACGCTATTAGGCCAGAAAGTCACACCGCTTGATCGCGTTGGGCTTTATGTACCGGGCGGCAAGGCTTCCTACCCGTCTTCGGTGCTGATGAATGCTATCCCGGCCAAAGTCGCCGGTGTCAGGGAACTCATTATGGTCGTTCCGACGCCACACGGTGAAAAAAATGACATGGTGCTAGCTGCCGCCGCAATCAGTGGCGTTGACCGTGTATTTACTATCGGTGGTGCACAGGCTGTTGGCGCCTTGGCTTACGGGACTGAAACCGTTCCGCAGGTCGATAAAATCGTCGGCCCCGGCAACGCTTATGTTGCTGCCGCCAAACGCCGTGTTTTTGGCATTGTCGGAATCGATATGGTTGCCGGCCCATCGGAAATTCTGGTGATCTGTGACGGAAAAACCAATCCGGACTGGATTGCCATGGATCTGTTCTCGCAAGCTGAACACGATGAATTGGCGCAATCCATTTTGCTATCGCCGGACGGCGACTTTCTGAATGCTGTCGCGCAAAGTATCGACAAACAGATCGAAACCATGCCGCGCAAAGAAGTCATCCGCACTTCGCTGGAAAACCGTGGTGCGTTAATTCAAGTCAAAGACCTGGAAGAAGCCTGTGCCATAGCGAATCAAATTTCACCGGAACATTTGGAGCTTTCTGTTGAAAATCCCGAATACTGGGTTGAGAAAATCCGGCATGCCGGCGCTATTTTTATGGGCAGGCATACCTGTGAAGCATTAGGCGATTACTGTGCCGGCCCCAATCATGTGCTGCCGACATCACGCACAGCACGTTTTTCTTCACCACTTGGCGTTTATGATTTCCAGAAACGCAGCAGCCTGATACAAGTTTCCGAGCAAGGCGCCGCAAAACTGGGGGCTATCGCTTCCATATTAGCCAATGGCGAAGGATTGCCCGCGCATGCAAAATCGGCTGAATACCGTTACAGAACTTAACATTTTTTTGATGCATTAAGTAACACGGGCAATGCTGAAAATTACTTCCCGTGAACACCCGACCGTCAAGCTGCTGGTCAAACTGCAAAAATCCGCCCGGTTTCGCAAACAATCAAAGCTTGCCATTCTGGACGGCATTCATCTGATCCAGACCTATCTTAATAGCGACAGGACACCGGAAATGCTGGTCATCAGCGAATCCGGCCAAAACAATGAAGAGATCAGATCAATACTGAAAACCAGCAAGTCTGCACAAAAATCGTCAGTGATACTGGTCACCGATCATGTGTTTCAGAAAATTTCACCGGTTCAATCACCAACCGGTATTCTGGCCAGCATCCCGATACCCGATACGGTTTGTCCAAATGGACCTGTTCACCATGATTGCTGTGTTTTGCTTGAAACACTACAAGACCCCGGTAATCTGGGCACCATCCTGCGCACTGCGGCAGCGGCAGGCTTTGAACATATTTATCTATCCGCTGACTGTACCGATGTCTGGTCGCCCAAAACGCTTCGTGCAGCAATGGGCGCGCATTTTGTGCTGAACATACATACCGATTGCGATCTTCTTGAAATTGCCAGTCAATTTCAAGGCCAGGTTTTAGGCACATCCCCTACTGCGGAAAAGAATCTGTACCAAATCGATTTCATGCAACCCACCGCTTTTGTTTTTGGCAACGAAGGCGCCGGCCTAACTCTGATTTTACAACAGGCTGTCGATGAAACAATTTCAATTCCCATGCCCGGCAAAATCGAATCGCTGAATGCAGCCATTGCTGCAAGCATTTGTCTTTATGAGAAAGTACGACAAACCATGCAATTATCCAATATTTAGTGAATGTATAACTGGGCCAGATTGGAACTTAAAATTATTGCAGTGTATGATAGACGGTTTTTTATCGCACTTCTCTGGAGGGAAAATGAGGTTTTCTGTTTTAACAGTTTTATTATGTATCGGTTGTTTACTGTTCTACCCATTCAACGCATCTGCGCTGCACCATGAAGAAACTCAAGCTGCTGCCGGAAGTGCCTTGCCCAATGATGAAGGTATTGTATTAGAAGTTCTGGATACCACCGGCTATACCTATATGGAACTGGAAAACGGCGACAGACGGTTCTGGATAGCAGCACCAACGACGGAAGTTAAAAAAGGGGATCACATCCGCTTCGTACAAAGTATGTCGATGGAAAATTTCACCAGCAAAACATTAAACCGGACATTCAGACGCGTGATTTTTGTTTCGTCCACCATGGTCAAGAAATAATTTAGGGCATCTCTAAACATTCAAATTTTGCGAGCATCCGTTTCACGGATTGCCTGCTTAACCCTTTTGTTACAACACTTTGTTGCTCACAAAAAATATTTCCTTACATATCAAATATATGCTGCGTCAGCATTTTTTGTTCGCGCCTCGTTTTGTTTAAAACTTTGAATTTTTAGAGGCGCCCTTTATTCAATTTCGGCTGCGCCGATAAATAACCGATTCTTTAATCGCTTGATTTCATCACGGTACTGTGCAGCCTGTTCAAACTCCAGATTCTTGGCAGCACCCAGCATCTGTTTCTCCAGACGTTGGATCTCCTTGCTGATCTGGCGCTCATTCATGGCATCATAACTGGATTGTTTTTCGCTGACTTTCAGTTTCTTTTGCGCAGTATCCAGGCTGTACACACCGTCAATCAAATCTTTGATGCGTTTATGGACAGTTCGCGGCGTAATCTGGTTTTGCTGATTAAATGCCATTTGTTTTTCACGGCGCCGGTTGGTTTCGTCAATTGCAACATGCATCGAGCGGGTAATCCGGTCGGCATATAAAATGGCTGTCCCGTTAATATGACGGGCAGCCCGGCCTATGGTCTGAATCAGCGAACGCTCAGACCGCAAGAATCCTTCCTTGTCGGCATCCAGAATCGCCACCAGGGAAACTTCCGGAATATCGAGTCCTTCACGTAACAAATTAATGCCCACCAGAACGTCAAACTGTCCCAGCCGCAAATCGCGAATAATCTCCACACGTTCTACCGTGTCGATATCCGAATGCAGATATCGAACCCGGATTTGATGATCTGAAAAATAATCGGTCAAATCTTCCGCCATGCGCTTGGTCAATGTCGTCACCAGTACACGCTCATTTTTTGCGGCGCGCAAATTCACTTCAGACATCAAATCATCCACCTGTGTTACAACCGGGCGTACTTCAATAACCGGATCGACCAGTCCGGTCGGACGCACCACTTGTTCAACCGTTTGTCCGCTATGCTGCTTCTCATAATCGGCGGGTGTCGCGGAAATAAAAATGGTTTGCGACATCATTTTCTCAAATTCTTCAAATTTCAATGGACGGTTATCCAATGCCGATGGCAGACGGAACCCGTATTGCACCAGATTCTCCTTGCGCGAGCGATCCCCCTTGAACATACCGCCAATCTGCGGGACGGTGACATGGCTCTCATCAATGAACATCAAGGCATTTCTCGGCAGATAGTCAATCAATGTCGGTGGCGGCTCGCCTGGTTTCTTGCCGGAAAGATGGCGGGAATAATTTTCAATGCCTTTACAAAATCCCAGTTCATTCAACATTTCCAGATCAAACCGGGTACGTTGCTCAAGGCGTTGCGCTTCAACCAAATGATGATTCTGATAAAAATAGTCCAAACGGTCGCGCAATTCGATTTTGATTGAATCCATCGCGCGTAATGTAGTGCTTCTGGGCGTCACATAATGACTGGATGGATATACGGTATACCGTGAGAGCTTCTGCAATACACGCCCCGTTAACGGATCAAACAACGACAAATCATCGACTTCATCGTCGAATAGCGAGATACGGATCGCGGCTTCGGAACTCTCTGCGGGAAATACATCAAGCACATCGCCTCTGACACGAAACACTCCGCGCGTGAAATCCACTTCATTGCGCTCGTACTGCATCTCGGTCAATCGCTTGATGATATCGCGCTGTGAGTATTTTTCATGCCTGCGCAAATGCAAGATCATGCCGTGATAGTCTACCGGATCGCCAATACCATAAATACACGAAACGGTGGCCACGATTACCGTATCTTCTCTTTCCAGTAATGACTTGGTCGCCGAGAGCCGCATTTGCTCGATATGTGCATTGATACTGGAATCCTTTTCGATGTAAAGATCACGCGATGGCACATACGCTTCGGGCTGATAATAGTCATAATACGACACGAAATACTCAACCGCATTCTCCGGAAAGAATTCGCGCATTTCAGCGTACAATTGTGCAGCTAATGTTTTGTTCGGTGCAATCAGAATGGCTGGTCGCCCAAGCCGGGCAATTACATTCGCCATGGTGAATGTTTTACCTGACCCCGTAACACCCAACAGCGTTTGATACGCCAGACCATCGTTAATCCCTTCCACCAATTGTTCAATAGCAACCGGCTGATCTCCCGCAGGTTTAAACGCCTGATGCAATTTATATAAACTATTGGGGAAGGTTTCAATCACAGGTATAATCTCATTAATATCGTAATCATTGACGAGCCTATTTTAACATGCTGCCAGACCCAATTTAGAATGAGGATTTGCTGTGGATTTATCTAATCGCGTACAAGCCATTAAACCTTCACCGACTCTTGCTGTTACCGCACGCGCCGCCCAATTAAAGGCTGAAGGAAAAGACATCATTGGACTCGGGGCTGGAGAGCCGGATTTTGATACCCCACAGCACATCAAGGATGCGGCAATTGATGCGATTAACAAAGGGTTGACCAAATATACCCCAGTTGGCGGCACACCGGGACTTAAACAGGCGGTTATCGACAAGTTTAAACGCGAAAATAATTTCGAATACAGCACCAAGCAGATTCTTGTTTCTTGTGGCGGCAAACAAAGCTTTTTTAATCTGGCGCTGGCAACATTAAATCCTGGCGATGAAGTGATTATTCCGGCACCTTATTGGGTCTCGTATCCCGATATCGTCATCATTGCCGAAGGCAAACCGGTATTTGTTGAAACGGGTATCGAACAGGGTTTCAAGATTACTGCGGAACAACTTGAAAGAGCGGTCACGCCAAAAACCAGAATGTTTGTTATCAACAGCCCAAGTAACCCAACCGGTGCTGTCTATACACTCGATGAACTCAAGGCTTTAGGAGAGGTGCTGAGAAAACACCCCCAAATCCTTATTGCCACAGACGATATGTACGAACACATCCTGTTATCCGGCAGTTCATTTGTCAATATACTCAACGCCTGCCCGGATCTGTATTCGCGTACTGTTGTTTTAAACGGTGTCTCAAAAGCGTATTCAATGACCGGCTGGCGCATCGGTTATTGCGGGGGGCCTGCAGAAGTCGTTACCGCAATGGAAAATATACAATCACAAAGCACATCCAATCCGAGTTCTATTTCCCAGGCTGCAGCTGAGGCTGCGTTAAACGGCGATCAATCCTGTATTGAACCGATGGTCGCCGCGTTCATCGAACGCAATCAATTTGTGACCGATGCGCTGAATCAATGCAATGGTGTTCAATGTCTGCAATCGGACGGCGCATTTTATGCTTTTGCCGATGCACGGGGAGCCATCAGTTATTTGCACAAAAAGGGCGTTATCACACACGAAAATGATCTCGCGTTCAGCGAATATCTACTGGAAAAAGCCGGGGTAGCAATTGTGCCGGGTTCGGCGTTTGGCGGGGAAGGTTATATGCGGCTGTCTTTCGCAACCGCATTGAGTAATCTTGAAAAAGCAATGATCCGGATTAATCAGGCGCTTCGTTAATCCATACACAAAATTAGTATAAAGCTTTTTTTAAACAGACATAGCCTTATCGGAAGATCTACCCGCAGCGGCGGCTGCAGCTTTTTTGGTTTTGCCCGCCCTTGAGGGGATATTGCATAATCCACAAACATGATTTGAATGGATATCCAAAGAATGTACCAGAAATTTACCGGTACATTTTCGACACGGCGCCAAACATAAAACCTCACTATCCACGAAACGAATCAATGTCCAGGCCCGCGTAAGACTTAGAACCTGCTCAAGACCATTGGCATTGAGATGTTCCAGATAGAGTTTATAGGCTTTAATCAATGCATCGACACCTTTTATATCCGAATACGTTGTAATGTAATTATAGATATTGATGAACAGTGAAGAATGGATATTAGGCTGCCAACTCATAAACCAGTCTTCGGAATAAGGCAACATACCCTTTGGAGGCGATACTCCTCTGATTTCCTTGTACAATTTGACAAGTCTTTCACGGCTTAAATTTGAATTGACCTCCAATACCTGCAGCCGCGCGCCCAATCGAATCAATTCAGATGCCAACTGAATCTGTTTAGCCTCTGTCAGAATACTTTTATTCCGCATAAATCATTTCCTTAAGGCCATGCACTTTACAGTCAAGGCATCCTCAAATCTTTTCAAGTTATCGCTTCCGCAGGCTGACCCGCCATTAAAATCGCAGCATGCGATTGAGAAACGGCATTATTGTCACCACGATTATCATTCGATAGTAACTCGGCGATCAACGCATCATTAAACCTAAACCGGCATAATAAACTATTCGATGATGCCATCTTCAAAAGTTGACTAGTTGTCAGTTTTTCAATGATATCGGAAACATCTTTATTAATCCCTAGCCGGTACATGGCTGATACCTTGTCATCTCGGATCAGCTGCTGTGCGAGCAACAGATAGGCCAAGTTTATTTCTCTAATCTCATCTAAAAGTTGTTTAGTCTCCATTGTAGACTCTCCTTCTCGTAAATCGCATGAAACTCGGTTCAACGTACTACTCCATTTACTATAAACAATCTTAAGCAACCGAAAATCATACGATCAATCGTTAAAGCATTTAATCATCATTTTCTGAATATAGGATTTTTCCCACAATCAGCATCAAATTCCATTAGATGCATTATAGAACTAAATTACGATTAATTATAGGCAAAAACACAATATGTGCGTTAACTTGCCCTTAACATTTACATTCCAAACACATAATCAATAACATTAACTTTGACTGCAAGCCGGGATTTATAAAAATTGGATATCTCCTGCTCTATCGCGTTATATCATTGAATTGTTTTTCTGCATAACCCAGTTATCAACCGATTGACACAAAATATCCGGGTGTGAAGCCGGAATCCAGTGTTCAGTATCTATTTCCTGGAATTCTGCATCGGGCAATTGACTCAACACTGCCTTGGTTTTTACTGCGTCAGTCATGCTTATTCCGTTCGCCTGTATGATTAGACTCGGGCAATGCACTTTTCCGATGGGCAAAGGTGCTACAAGCACAACAAGGTTATTAATATATTGACCTATCGGTGTTGTTTTTAAATCCAGCCACGGCGAACCATGATCGGCCAATGCTTCATTCAGTTTGTCCTGACTTGCCTGATGCACACGCTGATCCAATTTTCTGAGATCAACCGCATGAAAACGGCGCCGGTAAAGACCCAACCAATAGAGTACATCAAGAATCTTAATGATTAAATGGATCATTGGTACAACACGTTTCAGACGTGCCAAATTTCCGGTTACGGCTTCAGCCACCATCGGTTCTACAAGAACTAATCCTGCGCACATCTCCGGATAGCGTGCAGCGAAATTAAGTGCGATATTTGCGCCCAGACAATGCCCCAGAATAATTGCCCGTGATTTATTTTCATGATGTAGCATACATGCAATATCCTGGATCCAGTGTTCAATACCCGCTGTACCTTTCCAAATGGATTCACCATTCCCGCGCAAATCGGGACGCAACAGCACTCGATTCTCGGTTAAACAAGAATGTTCCACAAAATGCCACCAGCGTGTGGAATTACTTGCAGCACCGTGCAGCAAAACGACAGGAAGAAACGCCGTCTCCTGCTCGGGAAGCCACCGCCGGTACATCAGCGTACTGTCATCGAAACTTTGAAAATATTTTTTCTCATCCATGCGTTCGACTCTTCACACTTCTTTTTATCGCAAGTCTTTTTTCAGACAAATAACACCCAAAAACATAGTTCATAACCCTTTTAAACGAGTAAGTATAAAATATTAACCGCTTAAATAGGTATCTATTTTTGTTCTAATTGCAACTTGCTTGTAGCTTGGATCAGATTAAGCTAATACTCCTTCAGCTTAATATTGTTCAGGAATTTTTCTGATCCCATTTATAGTGGTGTCTACATGAAAATTAGGCCATCTCCAATCAAACTAAAACTTGCACATGCCAGTTTTTTTATCAGTGTCTTGTTTTCTTCTCCAGGCCAAGTTTATGCACAAAATCAAACCAACACCCTATTAACCTTTGAGAATCAGCAACGTATTGAACAAGCTGTGAGAAACTGGGCAATTAATCCTCAAATGCTACTGGACACCTTTCTCTGGTTTCAGGATTTGACACGTGATTCACAGGAATCCTCAGCTTATGCTGAACTATCGCGTTTAAAATTCATGCACGCGCAACTAGAAGAAAACAGGCCTCTACGTCTGCAATTGTTTCGAGAAAGTATGTCAATAGCCGATCAGGCGCTCGCTTTGAATACCAGCAATAGTCGCGCACTGTTCTGGAAAGCTGTCGCCATGGGAAAAATAGTTGAAGATGGTGGTATTCTGAGTGCTTTAAAAATGTTGCGCCCGATGGAACAAATATTGTTGCGAGTCATTGAGCTAGATGAATTGTATGAGAATGCCGGCGCTCACCGTGCACTGGGTCGGATGTACCACCTCCTCCCGTCTTTTCCAATCGGTTTCGGTAACAAGCAAAAAGCCTACACCCATCTCACGCGCGCACATGAGCTTTTCCCTAATGATCTTATCACTCGTGCTTTTTATGCAGACTTACTATTTGATATTGGAAAAAAGAAGGACGCACGTATGCATGCCGATTTTGTTTTGGCAACGCCAGTTGATGAAGCAAATGCCAGAGAATTTGCTGAATATATCACCATTGCACAAAAAATTGTTTACAAAACCGGGCGAACATTGGCACAACATGACAGTTTGATGATTACAGAAATGAACCGCTAAACTGGAATCAGAAAGTCCCTCGTATCCCGACAACTATTGCTCTTCCCGGAAGCGGCGCAACATTCTTCAAAAACGAGGTATGTACCCGCATGTCTTCATCCAGCAGATTTCTGCCTTGCAAAAACAGCGTGTGAAATGATGATCCACCACGATTGAAACGATAACTCAATTCTGCATTCATTAACGTATAACCAGCGGTTTCGGTTTCCAATAAAGCAACACGATCCTGGCGCACAACGCGGGTAACATGAAAATTGCCCTGCCAATTACCCTGAAAATAATCCAGTTCCACACCAAAACGCTGAGGCGTCAACCTCGGAATATTCCCATTGCGTTTCAGTCTGCCATAAACAATATCGGTAAAAACACGCATATTGAGCCGTTCCGGTAGCAACACAATTCGCGCTTCGGCTTCCAGACCGTAGAACCGGGCTGCTGTTTGATTAAAATCCTGGACTAAGTAAGCGCCATTACTATCCAAATCACCGTTATCGTTGATACGATCCGCAAACCCATCATGATTGGCATCCCGACTTTGCTGAAAAATATAATTCTCAATGTAGTTGTAAAATAAATTGATACGACCGGTAACCATTCCCGCTGTTTTCTGGAAAGAAAATTCGATATTATTCGATGTTTCCTTGGCAATATTCGGGTTTCCCCGGTCAAAAGTATTGGTCGCCACATGAATACCATTGGCATACAATGCATTCATGGTCGGCGCACGTTGTCCACGCGTCACCGATAAATCGAACTGATAACCCGGCATAAACGCCCATGCGCCACCTGCAGAAACACTATACAGATTAAAACTCCGGGACGATAACCCCTCACCATTCGAATCCACTGCACTTGAGTTCGGGTCTAAGCTGCTATGTTCCAAACGCCCGCCTATCTCAAATTGCCAGCGCCGCCATTGATATTGTTCCAACATAAAAAAGCCGACTGAATGCGACTCAGTTGATGGCACAAAAGCTTCCTTTCCGCTTGCGGCAAAATCCTGATGCTGGAATTGCAAACCCAGCACGCCTTGCCAATCCGCAATGGGCAGATGCCAGAACTCGGCACGTCCGTCAACTTCATCGTTTTCAAACCGGGCGCCGACTTCCCCACTGTGCTCAAGCTCTTTGTGCCGGTAATCGTTATAATTCACCCGGAACTTTAATTGCTTGAAACCATACAGCGGATTATCCAATTCCCCTGACATGGCATACCGCGTCTGGGTCATATCAATTTTTGCACCCTCTGGGCCGGGAATACCGTAAAAATTATCCAGTCTTGCAACCGATAATCCAACAAAGCCACGTTCACCCACATACGACGATCCAACGGAAATATTACTTGATTCTATGGCGCTATTCGAGATAACACCTGATCTACTATTCGGATCGCTCAGTGTTGCACGGCCAGGAATATTGACGTCATTGGTTTTTCTTTTCGTCCCTTCGATATTCCAGGAAATCTGCCCCTGACTTCCAGTCGCGCTAAATGCTCCTGAACGCTCTTCAAGTGCCGAATTAAAACGGCTTTCAAACTGCCCCTGTGTCGATTTATACAGGCGATCCGGAATACGATCGGTTACCACATTAACAAGACCATTGGAAAAGCCACTACCATATAATAACGTCGCCGGCCCACGCAGAATCTCGATGTGCGAAACATTCAGCGTATCAGCAGCCACGGCATGATCTGGACTGATTAGCGAAAGATCTCCCATACTCAATCCGCTTTCCAGAACACGAACACGCGAACCGTCCTGGCCTCGAATAATCGGGCGACTGGCGCCTGGACCGAAGTTGGTCGATGAAACACCCAACTCATGCGACAGCATATCACCCAAACCGGTTTCGCGCTTACGACTCAATTCTTCACCCTGCAATACTTTCTCAGGTTTGACCCAGTAAGGTTCGGATTGTTGATTGACCGGTGCGGTTATGGTCAGCCCCGGCAATTCGGTTATGTTTGGGGTATCTTGGGCATACGCATACTGCACAACCAGCAAAATGAAAATAACAAATAACGGATAAAATGCTGGCCGCCCTGTCGTTCGCAGTCTGGATGCTTTATTCCCGCTGTCCACTCTGGTCAGAAATAATCGTTTGATTGAGTACATTTTCAATTTTCCGCTATCCAGGATTTTTGCCAGTATATGCAACCCTGTTGCATTAATTGCGATAAAAAAAGTATTAAAAAGTAAAATTAAAGAAAACATCAATCAGCAAAGAATTCAAATAAACAAAGCGTTATGCGCAATGCTCACATAAACCCTTTACCGTCAATTCAATGGTTTGAAACCGATAACCTGCTGGCAAACTCAGTTTTCGATCTGAGGGCATATCTTCCAGACAAACGACTTTAGCGCATTTTGTACATTTAAAATGGGCGTGCTGGTGTCTATAGGCATCCTGATTCGCATGATAACGCCAGACATGGTCATCGCTCGTTATTTTATGGATTAATCCATTATCAACCAGCCACTGTAAAACACGATACAACGTTACGCGATCCAATTGATCGTTAGAAAACCTTGATTCAATTTCACGATGCGTTATGGCGTTCTTTTCACTTAACAAAAGTGCAAGTATTCTTTTCCGGCTATCCGTCACCCGACCGCCATGACTGCGTATCATTTCTTCAGCAGTTACTCGAAAATTACTCAACATAGAAAAAACCTGTATTGCAACACTGTTGCATTTTTAATGTAATTTAGACTTTAAAATTCTATAATCAACAATGAATCTTTTTCTCAGAAGCCTTTCAAACCCGGTTTATCGGTTCTTCAGCTTTCACTGACACCAAACCCGGGTTGAGAACAGGCGTCTAAGAATCTTCCGAAGCATCACCAGCTTGAGACGTTTCAACCGCATCATTGGCTGCGGCTTCTTCATCAACCACGACAGCTTTCATACTCAACCGCAAGCGTCCTTTATCGTCTGCTTCAAGTACTTTGACACGAACCGATTGGCCTTCACTCAAATGATCCGTTACATTATTAACACGTTCTTTAGCAATCTGCGAAATATGCAGCAAACCGTCCTTGCCTGGCAGGATACTGACAATAGCGCCGAAATCCAGCAACTTAAGTACAGTGCCATCGTAAATTCTACCGACTTCAACCTCCGCGGTCAGATCTTCAATCCGTTTCCGGGCAAGTTCACCGTTCTCGGCATTGACGCAAGCTATGGTAACCTGTCCATCATCCGTAATGTCAATGGTTGTTCCGGTTTCTTCGGTCAACGCACGAATGACCGCCCCACCTTTACCAATTACGTCGCGGATTTTTTCAGGATTAATTTTCAGTTTAATAATACGCGGGGCATGAACTGAAATACTCTCCCGGTTAACCGGCATAGCTTCCTTCATAATCTCTAAAATATGCATCCGCCCTTCACGCGCTTGAAGCAACGCAGCATGCATGATTTCTTTGGTAATGCCTTGTATCTTGATATCCATTTGCAAAGCGGTTATGCCATTTTCAGTCCCGGCCACTTTGAAATCCATATCGCCAAGATGATCCTCGTCACCCAGAATATCCGTTAAAACAGCAAATCGATTCCCTTCCTTGATCAATCCCATTGCAATGCCTGCGACATGTGCTTTTAGCGGGACACCGGCATCCATCATCGCCAGACACCCACCACACACCGAAGCCATCGAACTGGACCCGTTAGATTCGGTGATCTCAGAAACGACACGTAACGAATAACCGAATTCTTCCTGTGAAGGCAGGACCGCAATCAAGGCACGTTTCGCTAAACGGCCGTGACCAATTTCACGTCGTTTGGGTGTTCCTACTCTTCCGGTTTCACCAGTTGCATACGGCGGCATATTGTAATGCAGCATAAACCGCTCTGAAAAATCACCCTGTAATGAATCAATTTTTTGTTCGTCACGGGCTGTTCCCAAGGTAGCTACAGCCAATGCTTGTGTTTCACCGCGCGTAAATAATGCCGAACCATGCGTACGCGGTAAAACACTGTTGCGTATCGAAATAGGTCTCACCGTACGTGTACCGCGCCCATCGATACGCGGATCACCATCCAGAATCTGATTGCGAACAATATTTGATTCAAGTGCAAAAAATGCCTCTTCAAATGCATTGGCATCAGGACCATCTTCATTGCCGACACCCAGTGCTTCAATAGCCTTTTGCTTTGCCGCCACTATGGCTTCCGTACGCGGCTGTTTTTGTTTTATTTTAAATGCTTCTCGCAGATCGGTTTCAGCAACCTGAATAACTTTCTCTTCCAGTGCCGCGTCTTTTTCCGGAGCAGTCCAATCCCAGGCAGACACGCCCGCTTCATCGGCCAGTTCATTGATTGCGTTGATCACACTCTGCATTTGCTCATGACCATATACGACAGCACCCAACATAATATCTTCTGACAATTCAAACGCTTCGGATTCAACCATCAGAACCGCCTGCTGCGTACCGGCGACAACCAGATTCAACTGGGTATTTTTAAGCTCTGAAGTTGTCGGATTCAATACATATTCGTTATTAATATAACCAACGCGCGCTGCGCCGATTGGACCATCAAATGGGATGCCTGAAAGAATCAATGCAGCCGATGTGCCAATAATTGCCGGTATATCGGGATCGACCTCTTCGTTGGACGACAATACCGTAGCAACAACTTGCACTTCATTATAGAAACCCTCCGGAAAAAGCGGCCGGATCGGACGATCTATCAAACGTGAGGTCAATGTTTCTTTTTCGCTGGGTCGCCCTTCCCGTTTGAAAAAACTGCCCGGAATTCTACCCGCAGCATAAAACCGTTCCTGATAATCAACCGTTAATGGAAAGAAATCTTGCCCGGGCATCACATTCTTCGCACCAACAACAGTAACCAATACGACAGTGTCATCCAGTGTAACCATAACCGCACCATGCGACTGCCTTGCAATCTCACCGGTTTCCAATGTGAGTTGATGTCGTCCGTACGTAATGCTCTTTTTAATAGGTTTCAATTAACAATCCTTTTTCTTGAATAGACTTCCATTCGGCAATAACAGTCTATGTGAATTACAGTGAGATTAAATCAGGATACTCGTAAATTATTTACGCAAGCTGAGTCGGTCAATCAATGTTCTATAGGATTCTTCATTATGGCGTTTGAGGTAATCCAACAATTTACGGCGGCGGCCAACCATCCTCAACAGACCACGACGCGAATGATGATCCTTGGCATGGACTCTGAAATGATCGATAAGATCGTTAATCCGGGCCGTTAATAGTGCGACCTGTACCTCCGGAGAGCCGGTGTCGCCTTTGCTCCTCTGAAAATCGCTCACGACCTGTGCTTTTTGCTCAGTTGTTACTGACATAAATTTCTCCAATTAAAACCTTAAATTTGATATCCAAAAACGCGGAATTTTACTCTTTAATAGCGCCCTTGTCCAAAAACTGATCAATTTATAACATGACGGTAGTGCCATGAATATTTCCTAATTCATCGCAAAATCACAATAAACACAGGAGTAGAAATATAAAACATTTAAAGTATCAAAAGAAGAGCAAGTCAAGATTCATCGTCATGCACATCGAATACACACCGAAATAACTGATCCTGCTCCACTTAAACAAAAAAACGCAACTCAATATAATTTGGAATCAAGTTTCTGGTAGAAACTATAGATTATCCGACAAAACCTGGGAATTTTCGCCGTCATCCCCTGATGGATTAGTGAACTGATCGTTTAATTCCTGAATATAGTCGTTTGCTTCATCGACAAGCTCATCAATTGTTCTCTCAGCCACTTCGTTCCAACCGGCCGGTTTTTTAAAAAATATGCTTCGGTAAGGCAGTGTGCTTTTGGAAAAGGCTTGAACATACTGTTTACAGATATCATGATCATGCTCCATTTCCTGTTCCAGTTTTTTCTTAATCCCGTTAGCCGTCACCTTGCGCACTGTAAAATGCAGATAACCCAGCACACCTACTAACACTGCCGCGGCAATTGCCGAAAATGATTCATTACCCGGTGTAAGCGCACTGAGCAAATCCCATGAATCGGTATAATGAAGTCCGGCGCCGCCCACTGCCGCAAGCGTCACCAGTAAAATACCATCAAGCATCAATACTTTGTTTTTCCATTCACTCAACATACTCATCAGCTTGACGACTGCCTGATTTTTTACCGCTTTTGCAGTTTGTTCGAGCTTACCAACAATACGATAAGCACGTTCCACTTCGATCTGTTGCATGCGCTTGACAATATCAGCCATGTCTTCTTCACGCTTTTTCTCGAAACGTTCCTTGATTTTGGCATTACCGATCGGCACTGCCGCTTCAGGATTGAAGATACGGTAGAAACGGCCGGCAATCAAGCCAACTTCGGCAAGCGAACGTTGCCAAGCCGAAACCACTTCCTCGGGATTGTCTTCTTGTGCCGTCACATCGATTTGATTCAAAATATATAAAAATTTGTTCGCATCGGCTCGATTGACGCTAGCGGAAACCAGATAAGCCAATGTATCCTGCATCGCTTTGGGTTCCGGATGCCGTGCATCGAAAAAAACCAATACCAGATCGGACAAATTAATAATATGCTGCGTCAGACGCAATGTCGAAGCACGCTGGCTGTCTGCATCAAAGCCGGGAGAATCGATCATAATCTTGCCGCGTATTTTCTCAGAAGGACAGGTTTTCAATTGCAAATAGGCATCAATACGTTCTTGCCCCGTTTCGGAAATTTCTTCAATACTTTTGCTGATATGAAAAAAAGGAAAACGCGGATCGGCATCCAGCGCCACACCCGGCAGTGTTTTGGCCTCATTATGACGGCTGTAACAAATCACGGTAAATTTATCATCAACCGCCTGTGTACCAGTCCGCTGTAATTTCATCCCCAAATGTGAATTAATAAAGGTCGATTTACCTGCTGAAAAAGTGCCCAAAACAGCAATCATAGGCCACCACGTTACGCAGGTTGCATACGATTCGTCACTACCGATCAATCCCATACCATGGCCGATATAATCCAATTTCCGAAAACTTTTAACTGCTTTCGCCAAAATTGGATTGTCCGGATGCTCATCAGCCAGATGTTTTTCCAGACTATTGAGGAGTTTATTAATTTGTGTTGAACTATATGACATAAGGGCCCCTTTTTTCCTTTTTGCACATCCCGAAGATGCACGATATACAGTAATTAAATGATTAATAAAACCTGTTGATCAAAAGATCCTGCTTTCTTACAGCCAGCAGGGTCGTCATTATTTTTTATTTGTTTCCGTACCCGTTCAGCGAGTAAAATTCCAGTTAAAATAAAAGTATCCTAGCGTGGCGATTCTACCAAGAACAAACCATGCTTACCAGTCGGGGATTACTTATTGAATTCTGACTGCCGAAATGTGGCAAATTCATATTAGAATTTAATTCATCTGATATGATGCTTGACTGATAAACTGACAACCAGACACACCATTACCCATGGAGCCTCCAGGCGCAAACACTTCTCCGGAAGATAAGCAATCCCCTGACCGTTCACCGCATATCGGTCGTTACGTACTGATCGGTGCCCTGACTGTAGCGCCGCTATGGGTCACCTGGCTGGTTTTTCAATTTGTACTAAGAATGCTGGCACAGATGGGAGAACCCATGTTGAGAGGTGTGGCACGCGCGGTTCGTCCACACTCGGACACCCTTGCAACCTGGTTACTCGATTCCAGTTTCCAGCAAGGTGTTGCAGCGCTACTGACCATCGCCAGTCTATACGGCATAGGCCTTTTAGCATCGTTTGTAATCGGCAAAAAAGTAATTCAGCTCTATGAAGACATTCTGGCAAAGCTGCCGCTCGTACAAACAATATACGGGGCGACCAAACGCTTTCTGCATACGCTAAGCCAGCCACCGGTTACCGGACGGCGCGTGGTGTTGATCAGCTTCCCATCATCGGAAATGAGGGCCATCGGTTTTGTCACCAAAGTCATGCGTGATACGGAAAGCGGTGAAGAATTGGTCGCCGTTTATGTGCCAACTTCACCTAACCCAACTTCGGGGTATATTGAAATTGTTCCACTCAAGGATGTCGTGATGACGGATTGGAGTACTGAGGAAGCTATGACATTCGTCGTCACCGGCGGAACCAATGCGCCGGAAAATATTCGTTTTGCCAATCCCAAAAATCCTTCTGACTTCAACGCCGAGATAAAAGAAAAATCCGGCCCGAACCCGGCTGTCCATTCTGAGAAAGATTAACCCAAAAATCGCTGTTGGATGGTATTTAGGCTTAACGTTTACCGAGAATCTCAGGCAGATCTTTCAAAAACCGGCCGGCATTAAGCATCTGTTTCCGCAATAACGTCCAGTTCTCCGCTTTTTTCTGTTCATCCATACAACGTAACAACCGTGTTCTAAGCGCTTCTTCCTGATGACTCAGAATAGCTGCCCAAAGTGTGTCATCCACGTTATAAGTCCGTCCTTCCATAAGACTTACCGGAATCACTTGATCAGCCGGAACCGTCAGATCGTTCGCGACAGCTTCCACAGCCGCTTTTATATTGGCAGCTTTGGCATTATTGTGCGATTGTGTCAGGTCATACGGCGGATTCCATTCACTGGCAGGCCGCAAGCGGTCAATTTGACTAACCACCACCAGTATGGGCGGTGGGCGACGGTTTAATCGTGTGGATTGAAAATCACGTAGCGCATCAAGATATTCGCGTTCAATCTGCCGATCGGGACGAATTGCCGGAGTGACCCATAGAATCAAATCAGCATCCTTAGCGGCATCCAGCATCTGTATGCGGTCAAAACGTTCACTGTCACAACCCGGACTGTCAAAAATCAACGCCTGCGTCAATCCTTCACGCGATACTGCAAAAGGTTTCAGCGAATCGGTACAGTCAGGCAGAATATCGACCGCACTCGTCAGTTTGCCAAACAACGCATTAATCAGACTGGATTTACCGGCATTCGACCGTCCCAGCACCACAATACGCAGTGGTTCCTCCTCTGTTTTGAATGTATCGGATTCGGACTGCATACGGTGCATATCGGCGCGGGTCTTTGTCGTGCGTGTAGTACGAGCACTCACCGGTTCATCGTCGGCCAATACCAGACGGCCACTGTACAAATCGATCGCATAATAACCGACTTTGCGAATATACGTCTTCAAAAACCAGCCATGTAATTCATCGCGTACTTGCATAAAACTGCGTTCGCGTAACTGACGCCAGGCTTCGCCGAGCAACGCATTAACGGGATTGACAATAGCCCTGCCTGCCCGGTAAATGTCATACACCTGTTCGGCTTTATCTTTCCAACGTTGGATGCGGAAAAAATCACCAATGGTCAGGCGATTGCTGAATGGGATATTTTCCGCAACATCCTGCCGCAAATCGCGGCTTGCGCGTTCAATCACCAGCAAGGTATGCGGCACAGTTAATTCATAGAGTGGTTTTTCCACATCAGGATAATAACAACGTGCAACCGTCTCCATCGTTCGCCGCCCTAGCACCAAAATCCAGTCACCTTCTTCCAACGGCCAGTCTTCCGGTTTACATGCATCTGCCAGGGCCTGCACCTGTTCCCAGGCTTTATCGGCACTCATCGGCCACTCCGGATTCGGTTCTGTTGCGGCTTCAGCCAGCAGTTTACGGTCACGTTTGGCCAGCAAGTACTGCAGACCATAACCAAGCCCACCGCTAACCAGCATCGCCAATGCCCAAAACAACAGAAAACTGTTCTGCCACAGCCATACCATTCCAGAACCCAACAATAACATGAACGGGACAATCATCAGTAGAAAAGCAAGCAACCTGAGCGGATCGATTCCGTACGGCAATATTTTCTTCATGATTTGCCCTGCAGACGGTTTTTCAGCATAGCTGCACCGCGTTCGAGTTCTTCGGCATAGATTTGCCGGATAGTCTGAGCATCGACATTCAAATGATTGCGGCGCTGCACAAAAAAGTATACAGCCGCTTTGCCCAAGGCATAAGTTGCCGCACCGCTGGCGCTCGCTCCCCAGATTACGCCAACCGTTTGCCCAACAACGGGAAGAACTTTGGCAACCGTGCGCCCGATCCATCGCGCCAGATAGCCTGTCGCCATCCCTGCGCCAAGCAAACCCAAAAATTCTGAAATAGTACGTTTATCCCAGGATTGGCTGTATAACACCGCCAGACTGTGCAGTAATTTCGCTTGCACTGCGGTTACCGCCATCAGATCGATAGCCGGTAACGTGCCCAGCCCCGCTGCTGTCGTTGAATAACCGACAATATGCTGATGCGCAGTCTGCTCAAACAGATCGCGCACAGCTTCACCGCTGGTCAAAAGATTTTCCAGTCCAAGCGATGACAACGCCTCAATAGCTTGCCATAAAGCTTCAAGTCCATAATCCTGGGGATCAAAACCGTCTTCCGGCAGCGTCAAATCCACCGCCACCCAGCGCACCAGCGCATCACCCGGCAAACTCTGAGCAGATTCGCGTTGCGCCAGCAATGCGCGTTTCAGGTCGGATGGCGCCGAATCCGGCAACGGTTGCCGATCATACGGCCAGGGTTGAATATGCTGTCCACCGGGTAGATAACATTCGTGTAATCCGGTTTGCACGATTAACAACGGCCATTCTGGATGGCGCTCACGCACCTTATGCAACACGTCGAACACTGCCTGCTGCTTGATATCCGCCACTTTCATCACGGCAATCAATAAATGCGCTTTGGATTCGCAATACTCGATATCATCCGTTGGCTCGTAAGCCACCTCACCGAGACCGCGCGTATCGAGAAACCGCACTACCGGCATATCCGCCGGAAAATCATAAAACCGCGATTGCCGCGTACACGGCTGGAAACCGTTACCGATCTCAGCAGTTTCACTGCCGGTCATCGCACGGATGATCGATGTCTTGCCCGCCTGCGTCTTGCCAATCATCCACAACACAGGCACCGGCATTTTCTCGCGCGCCTCCTGCAGCGATTTCTCAAGCAACGCTTCATCGACTTTCGGGTCGAGCAATACCTTTCGCAGTTGCTCCCAGTAATCGCTCCAGTTTTTTAAATCACCCCATTTCATCATATGGATAACTCATGACCGCTACATAATGACTTCGATAATGTTGTCCCCAGTTTATGTTCCCATTGATCGCGTTTCTGCACAAACGATAATGTGGCATGTGCCGGGCTGGTTGATGGCAGGCGTGACAATTGCATGCGGGACTGTAAGTCCGGCATACGTGCTTTCAACACATAACGCATGAAACAGGCCTCAGCCTTGGCGCCGTTAAAAAAAACATACCGGATATGCTCATAATCAGCAAAAAAAGCCTGAAAATCATTGATAGTCTGAGAAGAAACTTCAATACTCGAATCTAGGCTGCCTTGACGCCTGCACGATTGCAGCACATCCCATAATGCAATATGCGCCGATTTCAAAGCGCTTGTTTTGTCTGCATAGGATGCGCGATTGGGATTGAAATCCAGTAATTCACCCATGATACGCCAGAAAGCATTTTGCGGATGCGCATAATATTGATTTGCGGCTAATGACGCCTCTCCCGGCATGCTGCCGAGAATCAGAATCTCGGCATTCCGGTCAACAATCGGTGCAAAACTGTAGATTGTGGACATAAGCTTTGACGCAATTAGGGCATATGATCCACATAATAATGCCGGACAGGCGCTAATGTTTGATCCAGTTCATAAACCAGTGGCCTGCCGGTCGCGAGTTTTAGTTTCATCACCTGCCGTCCTGTTAGATGATCAAGCTGCCCCATAAGCGCACGCAATACATTTTTATGCGAAGCAATCAGTACGTTCTTGCCTTGCGCCAATTCGGGCTTGATGACCTGCTGCCAGTAAGGTTGCAACCGTTGCGCAGTTAATTTCAGGCTTTCACCACGCGGCAGTTCTAGTTTGTCGATACCAGCATAGCTTGGTTGGCTACCAGGGAAACGTTCATCCTCCATCGCCAGCAAGGGTGGTTCGCCATCGTATCGGATTTGCGTGCGCAATACCGGCCAAACGCCGAATTTTCGCACAGCCGCCAAGCGTCCCATCCCTTCAAGCGCGCCATAATGCCTTTCATTCAGACGCCAGCAGTATTGAATAGATAATTCATTCAGTTTCATTGCCGCCAGCGCAATTCTGGCCGTCTCAGAGGCACGCTGCAAAGTCGATGAAAAACAGCAATCAAATGAAAATCCGGCTTCACGCATCAGCTCACCGGCATGTTCCGCTTCCTGTTTTCCTTTGGGACTTAACGTGACATCGCTCCAACCGGTAAACACTTTGTCACGGTTCCAGATGCTTTGCCCATGCCGCAACAAAACCAGCCGCGTTATCCCTTGATTTTTCTCCGATTCAGGAGAATGATGTGTATCATTAGTTGCCATTCTTAGTGACGTGTTTTTTCACTGCCGCTGCTGCAGTTGCCTGTTCGGATTCATGCCAGATCCGCTTCAGTGCATCCCAAAGCCCTTTACGCACCGTGGTCAGATAAAGCCTGTTATCGCTCAACCCATTGACCAAACGGCGTTGCGCCTTGCCAAGATTGTGGTATGGCATGTTCATAAACAGATGATGCGTGGCATGGAATCGCAATCCAACAGGAGCCCATAGCGGTGTTATCAATGGATTACCCGGGACATTGATCGAATCCAGATACTGTTCGGCATGGCTCATCGGTTTTTCGCCCGGATTGCGGTAGGCATGTGCCGCCAGGGTACGCAGAGAATTCAGAATAAACACCATTACGGCAACCAGATACCATAACACCAATACGTCGAGCGGCAACACTTCCAACCCTATCAGCGATACCACGGCAAAGGCGAACAGAAATGTCGCGAGTTCCTGCTGCCGCCAGTTGTGATCGTTGCGGATAGCATTTTCAGCACGTTTGTAGGTCGGGTCGATTGTCAGCGACGAGGCGCGCTCCCAGACAATTTTACGCAGCGGTGGAATCAGATAAGACAATGGTGTTAACACCAGAAACCGCATCAGCAATACTGGCGGTATCAAGAAGGACAGCAATACATAAACCACCATTTCAAATGGTTTGCGCGTGGCAAACGGCAGATATTCACCGTCCTGATGCATGCCGTACACATCGCGGCGGTGATGATCGTTATGCACACCATCGTAGGTAAACGAAGGAATCATGAACGGCACGCCGCAAACGCAGTTCCATGCTATGCGGAACCGCTTGAATGTTCCCTGTTTCAAATGCGCCAGCTCATGGACAAAAATTGCCGCGCGGTACAACGTCAGCACCGCAATTCCATACGCCCCGATTTGTATCAGCGAAAACAATGGCGACAGCAATGCGGTAATAAACGCCGCCCAGCCCACGATGCTGTTAAACAAAAAATCCGTCCAGTAAATCCACGGATTAGGTGTCATCAGATCGCTGACCAAACTGTGCGCTTCGCGTAGTGAAAATGCCTCTTCCGTTTCCGGTTTATCGGCGGATTCGGCTTCCGGTGTTTGTTCTACACCTGTTTCTTGTTGCGTGTTTGATGTTTCGATTTCTTTCATGACCAGCAGGCTTTGATATGCGCGATAATCAATTGATTGGTGTTTTCATCGGTTTCATTAACCTGACCCAGCTTGGGAACGGCAGGCCAACCCGCATCGGTAAATTCCCGGTCGGCAAACTGCTTCTTTTGCGCATAGCGTGGAATGACATGGAAATGCACATCCGGATCGACCATCATCAGCATCAGGTAATTGATTTTGTCGTACTGAAATGCCTTGATCAGGGCGGATTCAGTCCTTCTAACGACATCGTGCATTTCAGTAAAACTTGCCGCACTGAGTTCTGAAAATGCCCTGGCCGGTTCATGCGCGATCAACACCAATGCACCGAGCGTTGCCTGTGCCGGGCGCAGCAAAACGCTCCAGTATTGAAACGATTGAATAATCGTCTCAGGTGCGCCGAACTTTCGCATGGTGTCATTGAGAACGGGTTTATTCATACGCACTCCTTGCTGTTATTCGCTAAAAAGCATTCCTGCCTTGGCCAGGTCTTCAATAAAATCGATCTCGCACCAGCGGAATCCCTTAACCGAACAAGAATGAACCAAATGCTGCGTTGCCAGTTGATCAATGATGGATAAATACCACGATTTCAGTTCGGCCGGATGCCGCAATGCGCTTTCCATCGCCTGACAGAAATAAAGTGGCCCCTGATCGCGGAAATAAATCAGACCGATCGATTCGGCATCAATTTCATGAGCCGGTACGATTTTACTCACTTGTTTAACCAGTCCATCCTGATCGAGCTGCACCTTCATGTCATCGGCATCGTAACTGTCTTTGAAATCCACACTCAGTGTAATCGGGGCTGGCTTCGAATTCAACACCCGCTTCACCAGTTCAGCCTCGATCACCGTATCACCGTTCAGCAGCAAAAAATCGCCATCCATGGCGTGACGCGCCATCCAGCAACTGGCCAGATTATCCGCCACCTCATAGAATGGATTGAATACAATTTTGATATTGGGTTGTTCCGCATAACGCGTTTCCAGCAAGGCTTCGATCAGGCCAACCTGGAATCCTGCAACGATAATGATTTCTTCGACACCGGCAGCAAACAATGCATCGATCTGCCAGGCCAGCACCGGCTTGTCGGCGACAGGCAACAGACACTTCGGAGAATTTTCAGTCAGTGGCAGCAGACGCCGACCCTGCCCGGCACTCAAAATAATGGCTTTGACAGCGTTCACAAATTTATTTGTTCCTGATTAATCTTAAAGTCGTTGATTTTAACCCGAACGTCCGTCGGATCGCTGAAATTTGATCGACAATGACAAACGGTATTAGAAAGACAAACTGCTCATACTCCTCAATGCATCCACAATTTCATGTACAGCCTTTAAAAATTCTTCGATTTGAGAAAGTGTATTACTGTAACCCAGGCTGACCCGTACTGCGCAACGTGCGAGTAACGGATCCACCTGCATCGCTTCGAGCACATGACTTTGTCCCGGATTAACGCTTGAGCATGCCGCACCGCTGGCAACGGCGAAACCAGCCTTGTCCAGTTTGACCACGAGCGTATCGCCTTCAACATCCGGAATCGCAAAGTAACAGGTATTCGGTATTCGCCCGGCGCCGGCGCCGAATACCACGGCGCCCATATCGACCAGGCCTTGTTCGAGATGTTCCCTAAGCCTTTCCACATGCTGCGCATGCACTTCCATACGCTTGGTTGCCAACTCACAGGCCATTCCAAAACCAACAATTGCCGGTACATTCTCGGTACCGGAACGCAAGCCGTTTTCATGGCCACCGCCATAAATCAGCGGCCTAAGCAGCAAGCGTTTGTCTACGATCAATGCAGCCGCACCTTTCGGGCCATAAACTTTATGCGCCGACAATGTCAAAGCATGGACTTTTAGTGCATCGAAATCGACCGGTATCTTCCCCAATCCCTGCACGGCATCGGTATGCACATACGCGCCATGCGCACGGCCGATTGATGCAATCGTCGCGACATCCTGAATCACTCCGGTTTCATTATTCGCCAGCATAACGGAAACTAGTGTGGGCTGCTGTTCCGCCATGGCTTCACGTGCTGCATCGGTATCCACTTGACCGAAGCGATTCACTGTAAACCGTTTCATGGTCCACTGGGTTTCCGATTGCTGCGCCAAAGCCTGCACCGGTTTCAGTATACAGGGATGTTCAATCGCGCTGATCGCAATATGGCCGGTTTTCATTTGATCTGCAGCACCGCGAATAAACAAGTTATTCGCTTCCGATCCACCGCTGGTAAAAATGACCTGCACCGGTTGTACGCCGACAACCGCCGCAACTTGTTCGCGCGCCTTGTCAATTGCACGTCGTGCGGTTATACCATACGCATGGCGGCTCGATGCATTGCCATAATCCTGTTG
>JAGRFM010000231.1 GCA_020446045.1 Nitrosomonas sp. | reverse complement strand
CATTTGTCGGCTCAGAATTTGCTTTTGAAGATATTACCGGCCAGGAGCTTGAAAAATATGAATATACCTGGTTGCGTGAAGAAGCGTGTGGAGAGCTGACCTGTGATGTTGTCGAACGTCGCCCACTTTATAAAGACTCTGGCTATACACGACAAATTGGTTGGGTTGATCAGACCGATTATCAAGTGCGCAAGCTTGAATATTACGATCGCAAAGGCAGCCTACTAAAAACTCAACTGTTTGAGGATTACAAGCTTTATGATGATAAATACTGGCGAGCACATGTATGGCGCATGGAGAACCACCAAACAGGTAAAAGTACAGATCTTTTTTTCAAGGACTATGACTTTAATGCAGGTCTCAGTGACGGAGACTTTGTCAGAGGTGCGCTAGAGCGTCAACGTTAGAAAGCGCGAATTGAGCAAGTGCCATGGAAAATCACGAAAGGATATTTTATCAATGCGTTTCTTAGTCAGGGCACTTGCTGTTTTATTTTTATTCAAATTAACTCTATCAGTGGTTTCCGCGCAATCATTCGACTTTAGTGGTCAGCTTGCTTTAGAGGTGCGCGGATTTCCTGACAAATCATTATGGCCCGACCAGGTTGAAGGGGCGCAGTTTTCAAGCTTCCTGGAGCCGGAGTTTCGTTGGCGCAGTGCCGACCGTAATTCAATGTTGAAATTCACGCCCTTCGTGCGCGTGGACGCAGTAGATGATAAACGCACGCATTTCGATATCCGAGAAGCAAATTGGCGAAAAATTTCGGGTGACTGGGAGTTTTTGGTCGGCGCTTCACGTATTTTCTGGGGTGTAACAGAATCTCGCCACCTGGTTAATGTTATCAACCAGATTGATTTCGTTGAAGACATTGATGAAGAAGATTTTCTAGGTCAGCCAATGGTGCAGGTAGGACGGCAACTAGATATTGGTCGATTTGATGTCTTTTTAATGACAGGGTTTCGTGAACGAACGTTTCCTGGGCGCGATGGCCGACTTAGAACACCACTTCCTGTTAAAACAGGCGCTGCAGTTTACGAAAACAATACTGAGCAGTGGCACCCTGACGTCGCTTTGCGTTACTCACATTTCTTTGGCGATTTTGATGTCGGGCTACATGCCTTTCGCGGCATCAATCGCGAACCTTCTCTTGTTTTATCATCTGACAACCAAAGCTTTACGCCGCACTATTCATTAATGACTCAGGTAGGTATTGATCTTCAATTGACCCGCGATGCTTGGCTGTGGAAATTTGAAGGAATTGTCCGTGAAGGACAAGGAAGTCCATTTGCCGCTGTGGTAGCTGGGCTGGAATATACCTTCTTTCAGGTTGCCGAAAGTGATATCGATCTTGGTCTCATTGTCGAAGGATTATACGACGGTCGAGATAAATTGAATTTCAATGACATTGGAAGTAAACAGATTTTACCTACCATTTATGACAAAGATATTTTTCTTGGTACACGTCTCGCCCTTAATGATGTTCAAGACTCATCCGTTCTGGTTGGCTTTGTAACTGATATTGAAGATGGGCCGGCAACTTTGCGGGTTGAAGCTGAACGTCGGATCGGTCAACACCTAAAAGTCGAACTTATTGGCCAGACATTCTTTGAAGAAAAGCCTACAAACCCAACAACTTTTTTCATGCAGGACAGTTTCGTTACCCTTAGGTTGTCTAAATTCTTTTAATTGATTTTTTCACGTTGCGCAGGGATTCTATTTCAGCCGTATCAGCAGCTCTGGACTCTTCGATTGCACGTTGCAGTTGTTCCGGGTTCATGTCCGATGCATGCGCCATAAGAATCTGGTAGCGTTTTACGTCGGAT
>JAGRFM010000042.1 GCA_020446045.1 Nitrosomonas sp. | reverse complement strand
TTTTTGATTTTTTCGGTTAAATCACTGATGGTACTCATGCGGCCACCCCATAATCCGATAGTTTGAGTCCTTTCATTGCCAGCCACTGATTCACCCAGCCATCACCGTATTTGGCGCAAAGGTTTCTAATCGTGGCAATCGATTCCTTGTCGGTCGAGCCGACAAATGCGAGCGCCAGTGGTCCAAGGGCGAGCTCGTACAAGCGCCTGCCGTTCTCGGACACGGTGTAGTAGTGCTGTTTGGGTATTGCGGTGGCCAGGATTTCAATCTGGCGGGTATTTAATCCCATGCGCCGGTACAAAGCAGCCGCTTCTTCATCGCGCGCGAAAACGTTGGGTAAAAAGATTTTGGTGGCGGTCGATTCGACAATGACATCGAGTATGCCGCTATTAGCAGCATCCGATAAACTCTGTGTTGCCATCAATACCAGGCAATTGTTTTTTCGCATCACCTTGAGCCATTCACGAATCTTGGCGCGAAATACCGGGTGACCGAGCATGAGCCAGGCTTCATCGAGCAGAATGGCGGCAGGCTGCCCCTGCAAACTACGTTCAATACGCCTGAACAGATACAATAGTGTGGGCAGTGCATACTTCTCACCGAGATTCATCAGTTCTTCGATCTCGAAGGTAGTAAAGCTGGATAAATGCAGCCCGTCTTCTTCGGCATCGAGCAGATGACCCATCATGCCGTCAATCGTGTATTGCTTGAGTGCTTCGCGTATGGCCTCATCCTGGATCGTCACCAGAAAGTCGGATAAGGTATGTGAACCGCTTTGATGCATGTTGGTAATCGCGAGACTGATTTCGTTACGCTGTTGCGGTGACACCGTAATACCGTTTAATTCCACCATGGTGCAAATCCATTCCAGTGCCCAAGCGCGGTCACTTTTGGATTCGAGAAATTGCAGCGGACAAAACGCCAATGCTTCATCATCTCCTGCCACAGTAAAATGCTGCCCGCCAACGGCTTTGGTCAACGGATACATCGACAATCCCTTGTCGAAACAATAAACCGACATGTTTTTGTAGCGGCGAAGCTGTGCAGCAATCAGTGCCAGATGCGTGGATTTACCTGCACCAGTCGGGCCGAACATGAACGTGTGACCGAGATCGCGCACATGCAGGTTTAACCGGAATGGGGTAGCACCCTGTGTAACGCAATGCATGAGTGGCGGTGAACTCGGCGGATACATCGGACATGGCGCCTGTGCTTTGCCCGTCCAGATGGTATTGACCGGCAGCAGATCGGCGAGATTCATGGTATTGATCAACGGACGGCGCACGTTCTCAACCCCATGTCCCGGCAGACTACCCAAATAGGCTTCCATGGTATTGATGGTTTCAATCCTTGCGGCAAAGCCCAAGTGGTTGATGGCTTTTTCCACTTTACGCGCAGCGTCTTCCAAAGCGGCGCGATCTTCCATCATTAAAACAACGACGCTGGTATAGTAGCCTTGCGCGACAAAACCGCTGTTGGTTTCCGCTATTGCCGATTGCGCATCTTCGGTCATATTGAGTGCGTCTTCATCCACATGACTGCTTTGCAGGTTGAAGACCTGATCGAAGAAGCCACGTATCTTTTGTTTCCACTTCTTGCGATATTGATCCAGATGCGCTACTGCTTCATGCGTATCCATAAAAATGTAACGTGACGACCAACGGTAGACACCGGGCAGTTCCGACAAGATATTGAGCATGCCAGGCGTTGATTCCAACGGAAAGCCTTCAATTGATACCGTCTGAATAAAGTTGCGCCCGACTTTAGGAACCACACCGCCCCACATTTCCTGTCCACCCAGGATGGTGTCGAGATACATCGGATTGGAGGGCAATACCATCGGTTGATCATTGCCGGTAATGCACAGTTGCAGCCAGGACAGGAAATCATCCAATTTAATAGTGCCGCCGTCTTCATTAACCTGCTGTCTGCTTTGTAGGCGAGTCAATTCAAACGTGGATGACAGCCGTGATTCAAAGTTGGCGCATTCGCGCTCGAAATACTGTAACAGACTGTTGGTGCGTGATTTGAAGTCTGGGTTATCCGTGTCGTCATCAAACATGAGTTCGACAAACTTGCGCTGTGCGAGCATCGGTGGCAAAAAAGTCAGCGTGACGACAAAGCAGCTCTCATACAATTCACCGATACGCTCAAACAGTTCGCGGCGTTCCTGATCGATGGCTGCTGTTACCGGATCGGGATAATTTGACAATCCCTTATCGGAATACCTTTGTGCAGGTTTACGAATAGCATCCACATGAATCATCCAGCCGTTACCCAAACGCGATAACGTCTGATTAATATGCTGTGATACCTGTTCGCGTTCCACATCCGTACTGCTGGCGGTATCGGCGCCACAGAATTGCCAGGCCGCCATCAATGCACCGTTCTTGCCGACAATGACACCGTCTTCAACAACGGCAGCATAGACCAGCAGATCGGCAAAGCCGGTATCCTTGGATCGGTATTTGTCAAGTTTGAAGGCTTGCTCCGTTTCACGGATGCGCATAAAAAGCATCAACAGCAGTAATGCGCCCAGTACAGCTGTCAATATCGTTATCGCGGTAATCATTGGAACTGCTTTTCCATATGCGGTGGGTTGATGGTAAACGGCGTGCTTCTGGCCGGATAATATTTTTTGTAGCGCAGTTGGCGTAAGTAAACATGGCGTAACTGCGGGTCGTGCTTGGCCATCAGGCGTAATGCAAATAACGCAAAAATCCAAAGGGCTACGCCAAATAGCGTGGTCTTGATTTCCATTGCTGCAAAAATGGATGTGGCCGCAATCAGGATCGAGAACATTACCAGTTCCCTGTCACCGCCCATGAAGAGATTCGGACGATTGCCCGATTGTCTGATCGGTATGGTTCGTAACGCCATGTCATACCTCCTGGATACAGGAATTCATCACTGCCTGATAATGTTCAGGCGATTTTTGTTGCTACACTTGCAGACTGTTATGCTGTTTTATTGCTTTGCTGTTCAGTTCCTTGGTTTTTTCAGTGCATCAGATTCTGTCAGGGTTTCAGCGCGATTCATTTCATGAATCCCATCAACTGGAATCACCGCACCCTGGAACAGATTGGTCATGATGTTGTTGGCGCCGACCAATAATGCCATCACCAGCACGATAAAAATCAGTGTGCGGAAAAACGCGTTCAATTCACCGCCAAAGATTAAAATGCCACCGGCAACGACTATGCCGACGATGGATAAGGTGAATGCAACGGGGCCGGTTACGGAATTACGCAGATTTACAAGCCAGGATTCATACGGCAGCGCACCACCGGCGCCAACTGCTGCCAGAGTGTTATTGGCAAACAGAAGCAAACCCAGAAACATAAGAATCAACAGTGCGTAAAACAAATAGGTGTTATGGTTGTTCTGCTTCAGCTTCATAATGAACTCCTAAAACAGTATTACAATCGTCGGGTCTGGTAATTCCCTCTTTTAAAACCGTAGACTTCAAGTATTTCGTGTACCTGTCTGCCATGTTTTGTGCGCGCAATATGAATCACTACATCAACCGCCTCGGCGATCAACGGCTTGATTTCAGCCGGTGCATGGTTGTTGCGTGATATGAGTGATTCGAGCCTTGTCAGTCCGGACAACGCATCATTCGCATGCAAAGTCGCTGCGCCGCCTTCATGGCCGGTGTTCCAGGCATCAAGCAAATCAAGGGCCTCGGCGCCTCGAACTTCACCAACGAGTATGCGGTCGGGACGCATGCGCAACGTGGTTTTGAGTAGTTGCGTCATGTCGACATCAAGCGTGGTGTGATACTGTACAAAATTCTGAGCCGCGCATTGAATTTCACCGGTATCTTCCAGGATAAAAATACGCTCGTCCGGATCGTTGAGTACCATCCCAAAGATGATGGCATTGATCAGTGTTGTTTTACCGGAGCCGGTGCCGCCGATCACCAGGATGTTGCGGTGATCGCGCACGGCTTGTTTGATGACATTACAATGTCTCGGTGACAGCACGCCATTTTCGACATATTGATCGAGTGTGAAAATGGCAACCGCTTTTTTACGGATGGCAAAAGTAGGGGAGGTAACTACCGGTGGCAGTTGTCCGGCAAAGCGGGAATTGTCGAGTGGGAATTCGCCTTCAATAATCGGATTGTATCGGGTGACTTCCTTGCCGTGATATCCGGCAACGGTCTTGATAACCGCTTCAGTCTGTGCGGCTTGAAGGCTGCCGATGCAGGTGATCTTTTGACCAAGCTTTTCAAGCCAGATACGACCGTCGGCATTGACCATGATTTCCACTGTATCCGGGTCTTGCAGCGCAGATACGATTTCACGGGCATCGCGTTCAAGCTTGCGCTTTGCGCGCTCCTTGACCGACATCGCTGACATGGCCGAGGTTGGTGCAGTTTGAGAATCGGGTAATGGTGATGCTGATGTGCTTTGCATTGTCATATTCACACCATACGGTACAGATTGAATATAACAATATAACGAAATTAAAGTTCGCGCAACACTTTTTTAATATTTTTTTATTCCTTAATTTTTAGTTTTGCGCTTTATTCTTACTCTGACTGCTGCTTTGATTTTGCTCTGTTTCTTTTGGCTTCTTTGGTCAGAAGCGCACGATTCTTTTTATCCCACTGATCAACCTGATACGCCTCATATTCACTCAACACGCCGCCTTTCCAGACAAAGCCTTTTGGTAATTTGCCGGGTTTGCGTTTGGCGAGCATTTCAAGATCGGCAAGCTCCATATCGGAACTGTCGAGCAGCATGGGTAATGGCGTTTCAAGCGCCTCGGCAATCGCTTCGATGATTCTGAGCGAGGGATTGGCTTTGTCATTGGTCAGGTCGGTGAAGAAGGCAATCGATACGCCTGCTTTCTTGGCCAATTCCGACTTGGTCATGCCTTTTTCATCGAGGATACGTAAAATATTTGTGATCAGAGTCAAGTTATACATATAATAACCGCGCTATTTTTGTGGTTTAAGCCGCTTAAAGTGCATTTGTCATTGTTTTAAGGCTTTAATGCTGCTATTTTAAACCAGCAAACACCAAAAGAAGAGCAATAAAAAAGCAGCCGGAAAATAAAAAGAACAAGTTAAGCAGGAATATAGAATTTTCAAACAATGCTATCAGGGGAGGGAATGGCAATGTTCTACGATATAATTTCGTTATACAAGAAATGCGGTCAGCAATGATTGGCTGATGCATTTTCAATCGTACATGATTCCAATGGTATTTACTGCCTTGCCAAAGGGATTAAATGTGCATCAAAAGCATTCGCAGCATAATAAAAATACAACTAAAAATATAAGCAGATATCTTATGTCAGACAAGAAAAGAGGGGCTCCTAAAAAAACTATACTAACAGCAGACCCAGCACAACCAACGATACCAACAGGCGCAACTGAAATCGATGTTAATCTGATTATTGAAGACATTCATCAACCGAGAAAGGAGTTTAATCAGGATACACTGCGCGAATTGACGGAAACCGTAAAATTACGCGGTGTGAAATCACCGATATCGGTGCGTCCCAATCCGGATAAACCGGGTACCTATATTATCAATCATGGCGCCCGACGCTATCGGGCCAGTATCAATGCCGGATTGAAAACCATACCGGCATTTATCGATACCGATTACAGCGAGGCAGATCAGGTCATTGAAAACCTGCAGCGCGATAATCTGACATCAAGAGAAATTGCCGATTTTATCGGGCGACAATTGGCGGCCGGTAAAACCAAGTCTGATATTGCAAGGCAGCTTGGTAAAACCAATCCGTATATCACCACACATGCAGCATTGCTCGATTTGCCTGATCCTATCGATGAAGTCTACCGGTCAGGCCGTTGCACCGATGTGACAGCCATCTATGATTTGACCAGATACTACAAGGTCAGCAAAGAGGAAGTCATCAACTGGATAAACATAAGTGCACCGGAGGAAATATCCCGGCTGGACGTGAAACACTTCGGCAAATTCCTGGAGCAGAAAAAACAAAAAGGCGCCATCGATTCGGATGAACAAACACAACAAGCCGAAGAAAAAACCGATGCCATGGCCGATCAGCAAAAGCCAAACCAAAAAAGTGCACAGATTACCCTGCTTGATTCGATCTATCATCTGATCAAGAAAGACAAGCGCAGCCCAAAAGATTTAGTGCGTGAGTTGCCCAAAGATGATCAGAAACTGCTGACAACCAAGGTTAAAGATTATTTTGAGGAAGGCAGGAACTGTTCGAATATGATTCAATACACCATCAATGCATTGCAGGACGGGCGCTTCTCTGCCAAAGGCAGTGGCGCGTTGCAATTGATTGCCTTTTTATACGGAACGGAAAGATCGGCAAATTTTGATCTGTTCAAAATCCTTGATGAGCTTGCCAATCAGGAAGCAGGTTAGTTAAATCAATTCATGTATGCAGCCCACTAACAATCAACTAACGACTAGACAAAAAGAAAAACAAAAATGGTAACCCAGAAACTGCGTATTGTTGTAATGAACGGACAAAAGATCATTCAGGCCCTGGTTAATAACGAATGGGAGACGACCGGCACCATCAAGAAAGTGGAAGAAGGCATCAAACCTGGTATTTACAATATTTACCTGGCGCAGAAACCCGAAGATAAAAAACAGTATGAAGGTAAAATTTTATACGTCGACAAGGAAAACGAAGTTTTTTATCAGCAAACCGGGAAAGATTTTATTGTGCATCAAATAAATGCGATTAACGGTAAGCCTGTTGCTGGGAATGATGTGGTTGTGGAGTATGATGGTGAGAAAGCAAATATTGCTCAGAATGATTCGCTGAAGAAGAAAAGAGTATTAAAAATTTAATACAAAAAATATGAATTCACTTCACTTCACTTCAATTCAATCCATTCAATGGGTACAAGTTTTAGAGTTCCATCCCACCAATTTTCACGCACTAATGCCTGATACCAATCCTCCCTAATGTCAGCATGTTCGGTGACAATCACCTGAAAATTCTTAGTTTCCTCGACTATCAACTTGAACATACGAATTACCGACTGACGATCTGGGTTCGTCACTTCGATCTCATCGCGAACTGTTTCGGCCGAGGTATCGGGCGGAAAATATGCCTGAGATGGCTGGTCAAGAAACAAAAACTGCGGCACTGGTCGCTGTTTCTTGAAGAACCAATTGTGCAGAGCCAAATGGGTTACGAGATGGAGGCCAACCCAGGTTTCTCCGCTGCCCATTTTAGGCATGGGGATCGGTCCCTCGTCAGCATGGTCTGCGACGATGGTTAGCTTTTTGAGATCCAACCGCATCGGAGAGTCCGAGTGCTCAATCTCAAGTTTTCTTGCCAGCGAAGTTATTTGAGCCGAAACAAGAGAGAGGATAGATTCCAAACGCTCGGCGAGTGCCTCATCATTGAGTACGGCTTCTATAGCACGGATTTGTTCGGCCAGCTTTTCTGCTTCTAACTTGTCATCCGAGTCATCGACAACCTTCGCAGGCATATTCTCCAGGTAAAGGCTGAGTCGGCCTTTTATCATTGCTCGCCTGGAGCTGAAGTCCCGCAAGTCAGAGATACGCTGGTCTGTAGTCTGAAGAGAAATGATTGAAGTCTTAACTTCATCAAGTAGCCTTTTTATATCCGCCAACTGATCCTCAGTCTTAGCTATCATCGCATCTAAATGCGGGGTGTCGTTGGTGACTGCTTCGAGCTGGGAATCGATGTCGGTCAATGATGCTCGAATGGCTTCCGCAGACGGAACTGCGCTGGGTAACGTTGATGAACAAAGCGGGCAGGAATTTGGGTCACTGGTGTGGCCAAAGATGTTGATTGATTCCAGTCGTGACTTCTGCTCTTCCATTTCAGAGCCGAAACCGTTTGACGAGCGTTTCAGATCTTTCAGTGACCTGAGTTCGGCAGCAGCGATCCTATATGACTCCCTGATCTGCTGTTGGCGATCAAACAGGTCATTAAGAACATCGACATTAGGCTCCGCCGGATCGCTATCGATATTCCTGGCGAGCGCTGCCTCAATCAGTTGTCGTACATTGTCCCATGAAGCCTGAAGAGGCTCATCAGCAGCTATCAGGTCTACGCTCTTAGCCTCATTCAGCAGAGCAAAAGCACGTTCGAAATTCTGACCTTTCAGTCTGTTGCGTTCGGCGATTCTTGACTCGACCTGCTTCAGCTTGCGATTCAGCTTCCGCAACTCTTCCTTGTTTTGGATGAACTCATCCGTGATTGCGCCGAGGAAATAAGGAAGATAGTCTTTAATGCTTTGTGGTAAGAATGGCTCTCCCTGACGATGAAACAGAAACTTCTGATCATCGATTTCACTTTGCTCTTGGAAACAATAGAAAAGCGCCTTGCCGATATCTGCAGTGCCAGTTTTACGGGTCTGTCCTGCCTTGGGTTCGTGAGCGTATTCGCCAATTCCCAGAATCTGATTGAGGATAGATGTAAGTGTATCTAAATTGGAATTTTTGGTTAAATTGCGGGCTTCTGGGAAGCTCAGGGAGGTTCCGCGCTCGATGTAGATGTCTTCGGAAGATTCTTTACCAGGCTCAGGATTGCGCCTGGCAATGAAGATCTCTCCTGAAGAGATTTGGAGCTTTACTGCATACCACTCGACATACTTGCGAATAACACCTGCATAAACATTGCATTCCTTCCGACCTAGACAATAATCGACGATGTGAATAAGAGCTGATTTACCAGTCCCGGATCGCCCAGTTATTATATTGACAGCATCTGGCTTGAGCTCAATGGAGCGAATTTGGCCGTTCGTTCCGTAGACAAGAATGTTAAGAATCTGAAATTTCATGGTTTTACTCCCAGTAGCGCCATTGCAGTCTTGAAATCACCGGCCATGGAAAACCACTTTCCGCACATCACGGCGGCGCGGACACACTCATTCACCTCCTGGGTCGCATTAGGAAAGGACTTCGGGGCTGGATTTGAGGTTTTGAGCCGCCCGGACTCTGTTACATAAATACTGTTGTGCTGCATGGCAAAGATCAGTGCTTCCTTGACGTAGGGAGCCAAGTTCTTTGTCCGCTCTGCAAAGCCTATTTTGGCAATTGCGGTATCTGCATTGGTGATCCAGGCGGAAAATGCCGTGCGAGATGACCGTGGGAATGCCTGTCTTGTCGACTTGTGCAGGACCAGGGGCAACATCACGAAAGGGAAAGCATACGGCGCACCCTCGTTGACGTTCTGTGTGTATGCATCCAGACTGGTTGACATCAGAAACCCGCAAAATGCCGGGTTCAATAGTGCTGCAATCTCTGGAGGTCTGTTCACCCATTCCTTCATAGATTATCCTTCGCAGATTGAGCAGCCAGGCGCGACTGGAATTCAGGATGCCAGCCGACCCGTAGTCGGTTCGCGAGCATCTGATACGTGCCTCTGGTTATGAAGGATTCCTGACATGAGGGGCGAATTGGGATGTGGGCTTCCGCTTCCACCCACTGAAAAACCTTTTTCCCTGAAGCTATTTGGTCATCAGATATCGGATCTACAGGCAGGGAATCCTTTGCTTGGTCGAATCGGATCGCCCATTCTTCGGTAAGGATGTCGTCATATTGCTCCAGATCATTATCGACAAGGAGCGATTCCCTGACCCATCGGGATCGCTGCTCTGCCGCCTTGTAGAAATTTTTAGCTGCTCTTTGAATTCGGTTCTCTGGCAGAGCAATTAGACGAAGCTGCTTTGCGAACATCCAGTTTACAAATGGTGTGACATCCGGGTCCGCTGACTGGATCTCGGGATGAATCGGTAGGGAGTCTGATTTGAACTGTTCTCTGAGTGAGTCAAGCTGGGCGTCCATTTCTCTGCCGGTTATCTTGAGAATCTTGTGCTTCTTGCACTCGAGGCCCTCGGAATCGATTTCTTTGTCTGCAATGTCAGTTAGCTCGCTGCCATCAATCCCGGCTACGACCCGCTGAAGCCACCAACCTTCCAAATACTTGAGGAATTGATCCGAATGCTGCCGCTCACAATGCCCCCATAGCTCCTCGCTTAGATGGGCCTGGAGATCCTTGCTTAAAGGACAATTGTCCAGGATATAAATCCGATCCAGAAGAGCCCTTCGTTGTTCCGGTCTGAGTGAATTGAACTTCTGATACCCGGCTTTGTTCGATTCGTTCGACGACGTTTGGCTCGTCTGCAACAGCAGATTCTCAGCTTCTGCAATGTTCCTTCCTTCGATGCGCAGGTGACGTGCAGCAGAATTTTCCGCCGATTCTTCTGTCGTCATCAGGCACAGAATTGAATTTTCCTCAGACAGCCCTCCGGTAAACAGGTCGCACCAAATCCTGATTGTTTTCCAGAGGTCGGTGCTCGCATTCGTGAGGCTGGCCTTCCGAGCGATGTGATGTTTAACCTGAATGACTTCGGTGGGGCTGCCGTCCTTTTCGAAAACAACATCGTCGAGAGTCTCGATTGCAACAGCAATATCCGGGTCAGACTTTAAGCGTTTTATAGATTCCAACAATGCAAGACGGCACTGGTAGATATACCCGAGCAAAGATGCTGCCGCTGAATATTGTGATCTGTCTTGCATATTAGGTCTCCATAAAGTCATCCAATCCAGGGTTTAAGCGGATGCCCGCCCATTCCAACCACCTCCATCAGCTTCCCGTAACTGGTCACCACGTCGTACTTCACGTGTTCCGTTTCAATCTTGCGATTGATTTCTGCAAAAAACTTGCGGGCGCATTCAATTTTAGTCTGTTCAATCCCCCGCAATTCCATACTGGACAGCGAGCCTTTGGTCTCGGCAACAAAATAAATATGCTTGACCGAGCCTTCCTTGAAGGAAATAGCCCAGTCCGGATTGTAGTTACCAACAGGCGTTGGAATCAGGAAACCCCTGGGAAGCTTCGCGTAAACGACCACTTCGGCGCTGGTATCCAGCTCTTTGACAAACTCCCGTTCAATTTTGGAATCGGTGATCACGTAGTCGTAGATATGGTTCTTCAGCTTCTCGCTGGCTTTAGTAAAATCCTGCTTGCTTTGGCCTGCGGTGAAAATACCGGCATCATAGGTCTCGGCAATGCTGTCGTAGGTCAACCGCTCAATGATGATCGTGGCCTTTTG
>JAGRFM010000041.1 GCA_020446045.1 Nitrosomonas sp. | reverse complement strand
CCAGTAACCGACCGGATTCATCTGCCGCACAAACACCAGTTTGAAACACCTGATCGTTATTACGCTACAGCACTGCATGAACTCGGCCACTGGACGGGACATGAGTCACGTTTAAATCGTGATCTGGCGCATCCCTTTGGCAGTGAAGGCTATGCACGCGAAGAACTGCGAGCCGAGATTGCGAGTATGTTACTCGGCCACGAACTTGGGTTAGGTCACGATCCCGGTCAGCATGCAGCGTATGTCGCATCATGGATTAAAGCTTTGGAAGAAAATCCCACCGAAATATTCCGTGCTGCAGCCGATGCAGAAAAAATTCAGGACTATGTACTGGCATTTGCAAGACAGCAGGAATTGGTTGAACAGGAGGCTATTAAAATGGATGAGATCAGACAAAACATTGCAACGTATACCGCCAATCTCACACCCGATCTGGCAACAGTGGCACAGCACAACAACCGGCAACTGCAAAAGCTCATCGAGCACCTGCCAGCACAACAACAAAATGCCCTGTATCTGGTTGCCGATGCACTCAAATTCTGCAGAAACTTAAGCATTGACAATCTTGAGTTTGAGGAAACGTCACAAGACAAATTGGGATTCACCATTCCCGCCGACTGGAACGGGCGTGTGCAGATTCAAGGCAATGTTTTGCAAACGAATGGGAACGATAATGGTGCTGGTGCTAATCATGTGATACCTGCAAAAGAATTGGGTATCGATCCCGAATTCTGGGGTGTTTATGCACAGCGTAATGACCAGACTTGGGCCTGGATGGCGGATTTCGATGTGGAACAACAGGCTATCGATACAGCGGAGAAGCTCGCACTGATCGATGCCATGGCCGAGCGCAACGAATATGAAAAGGCTGTAAAACTCGCTCGCATTGATGAATTGCGTGTTCGTAACAGCCCGCACAGCACAGAGGAAGAAATTGACGCTGTCAAAGAACAGCGCAAACACGTTGAAGCACTGGCCATGCAAAACAATGCAGACTTTGACAAAAGGAGGCAGGCAATGGAAACCGATCAAACCAATACCGTTCAACAAAATACGGACGAGTCGATTAAAAAAAATCAAAACCAACATACTTCTAAAGAAAGTGAAAATCCATCACGCCAATACCTGGCCGTACCGTATAGCGAAAAAGACCAAGCCAAAGTAGCCGGTGCGCGTTGGGATAAGGTAGCCAAAGCGTGGTATGTGGGAGACAAAGCCGATATCCGTGCATTGCAGCGCTGGCTGCCAGAAAATGTCCCAGTGCAGCAAAACCCTGCCATTGATGCACAAACTGAATTTGCCACTGTGCTTCGTGATAACGGCTGTATTGTGGATGACAATCATCCGGTTATGGATGGACTGTCACACCGCATCAAGATTGAAGGCGACCGACCCGGTGAAAAATCCGGGTTTTATGTGGTGCATATGGATGGCCATCCAGCTGGATATTTTAATAATCACCGCACCAAGGCTGAGATACGTTGGAAAGCGAAAGGTTATTCATTAACCGAAGCACAAAAGGCGGCCTTTGCCGCGCAGGTGGCGATCAAACAGCAGGAACGTAAAGCCGAACAGCATGCACAACATGCAAAAGTTGCACAGGCGATCAAAGAATTATTGGCCATTGCTCCGTCTGCCAATGCCGATCATCCTTATCTGCAGGATAAAAACGCAAGGCCGAACGGATTAAAAGTCGTACCGCAGATTACGGATGGTCTGCCGCAAGATTCCATGATCAGAATCTGTCAGAAACGTCAGGAAGTCAAAACGGTACGTGATGAACATCCCGACAGTCTCGTTTTTGTCGCCGGTGATCTGCTGCTGCCGATTTATGATGTAAATGGAAATATCTGGAGCGCGCAGACGATACAACCGAACGGCACTAAGCTCTTTGTTGCAGGTAGTCAAAAAGAAGGTCACTTCCACGTGGTGGGTTGTAATAGCGAAGGATCGGCAGTATTAAAAGCGCTGAATAACGCCAAAGCCATCATCATAGCTGAAGGTTACTCTACTGCCGATACCGTATCACAGGCCATGAATTGTCCGGTTGTGGCAGCATTCGATTCAGGCAATCTCATATCGGTTGCAAAACTGTTGCGCGACAAGTATCCCAACAAACCCATTGTTATTGCCGGTGATGACGATCAGCACCTGGTGGCACTCAACGGTAAAAACATCGGGCGGGAAAAAGCGCTGGAAGCTGCACAATCAGTCAACGGCGTTGCCGTGTTTCCGGTCTTCGCACTCAATGAGCAATCATCGCAGAAACTCAGTGATTTTAACGATCTGGCCAACAAGAGCACACTGGGAGTAGAAGCCGTCAAACGACAGGTAGATGCTGGAATTGAGAAAGCGATTCCGAAACATACGATTCAAAAACACCAGTCTCAGCTTCAGCATGTAAAAACCCAAAACCAGCAACAAACCGAAACAAAAGCAAAAACCCAGAAACGGGCCTTGGTTTAATACTGACAGGAGGATTAATCATGCGTGCCAATCAACAAGCTATTCCGGTAAATCAAACCAGATCCAATACAGGTGATCCCTATGACAACATTGAAACTCGTCCCGATACCAGCGAAGCACAAAAAGAAACTGGCAAAAATGCCTATATCGAACTGCTCGAATCTCAAGCTCGATGGGCAGGTGGCGCGATACTGGGTTGTAATTTCCCGAAAGACTTCAAAGAACAAGGTGGAATCACGCTCTTAAACCGGCAAATCAAATCCGCCCATGAACTTGCCGTAATGGCGCAGATTCTTCGCGATCCGCGCTTTGAAACACTACGCATATTTTATACACGCAGAAACCGCATCATCCACCACACGGCCATCAGTTCATGATTGCCAGGAAGGTGTATCTGGAAAAAATTAACAGTGCAGATTATCATCTGGGCGATTGGGTTAATAATACCCGATTTAAAAGAATACAGGCCGATGGCTACTGCATAATCACTCCTCGGGGAACACCGTCGCATTCCGTAAGGATGAGCGATTTACATCTGTAAATTAGCATTAAAAACTGCCCATCTGATTTAATTGGTTTTTTATACATTATTTCCGATATTTAAAACGGTAGGAATCTTTACCAGTTTTCAAGATATCATGTTGATGTGTAATGCGAGCCAACAATGCAGTGGTTATTCGCGCATTACCAGAAACCTGCAATTTCAGGTTGGAAAATCAAGTAAAACTCCTCTAAATTGCCTGAAAATAGTGCAGATGACGGAGTTTCATTCTTAGTTACCTATGCCTGTCGAGCCACCTGTCTGAACCAGAGCCATCCGCGGAATCCATCGAACGTATATAGGCAGAAAACAAAGCTCGATGATCGTTTGCATCAAGATGACCGCTGGAAGTATCGGTACGCCGCCAGGTATAGCGAAGGCAAGTGGCAAGATGACGAGAGAGTTCCGATACGAAGAGGAAAATGACACGGCACACACGGACGTCGACTCAAGCCGAAATCCACGCGCAATCAAATACCCCATCACAGGAGCTACGATGGCAAAAGACAGATAGATTGGTACAGCGCGCAAAGCGGAGCTTTGTGCTAATCCGATCTGTGGCGTAACAGAAGCCAGGACAACAAAGAGCACAAGTGCGGTTGCAGGAACCGGGAGGATGTTGACATAATAGCAGAGCGCATGCCGTGGTCGAGAGAATGTTTGAATCACTCCAGCCAGAATCAGTGGTGCGACGATCAACCAACAGAAGGCATGAAGGAAAGGGTCGGGGTCGACGAGTTGCGATACATCACCACTCAATATCAATTGCAGGTAGACGGGCAACAATAATATCTGAAATACAAGGAGAATCGGCGTCATCGCCAAAAGTAGGCGTGCGTTCCCTCGACCGAGATGAGTAAATGTGATCACGTAGTCGATGCAAGGCGTTAGAAGGACGAACAGAACCGCTAAGTGAAGCATTGGATCGTTTGGAAGTAATTGCACCAATCCGGCAACAACCACAGGTATGGCGACGAAATTGGTCACGACTAGCGCTCCAATGAACCGCACGTTGCGCAACGCGACTCCAATCTCAGCGAGCGGTGTTTGCAGGAAGGTCGCAAATAGCATCACGGCCAAAGCGGGATTGATTGCTGTTTCGATAGATGCCGAGCCGGAAACTATTATACCTAGTAGTGCGCCACTCGCAATGGCCAGGAAATAAATCAAAACTTGGTGCTCTTCAAGTGAGGCTCTTACGTTTTTCATTCTGAGAAATACCTTATTATGGTAGAGATCGATAACACTCACACTACACTGTTCCGCAGATTGGGCGAGAAGTAGTCATAGATTTTAATAAGAGTGTGCGATTCTATCGGAACTCACTGCTGTCCCGTTAACTTTTGCTTTCAAAACAATGTTGGTTGATTATCTGGTGGGTAACGATCAATAGGAGGGTCGCCTCGCAGCAGTGCCATGAGATCGCGCTTTTCAAAAAGATTGAGCTGCAACAATCGTAGTATTTGTTGCATACTGATATGAATCTTTGACTGAAATTTGATAAACGCGATCAGCAAATAGACACATAATGCGATCCAGATTTGAGTCATAACTG
>JAGRFM010000230.1 GCA_020446045.1 Nitrosomonas sp. | reverse complement strand
ATAAATTTGAGTTTACGATCACCAATTCCGGACAGGTGGCCATGGCGCGTTATGAGGTTGTACTGGCCACCTATAGCGCATTAAATCCCAACGAGAGTGGCTATGAAAAAGTAATTACTATAGAGGAATTACTGAATCCCGGAGAATCTAAAAGCTTTAGCTGGTATTTTTCAACCAACCAATACCGCTATGATGATCCGGCACAGGTTTTTGGGACTGTAATGGTCGATCCATATAACAAACTCGCTGAGTTTGGCGAGACCAATAACAAAAAACCTTTGGGTTCGGTGCAAAGAAGAGAAGAATGATACGTTCTTCGTGTTAACAACTTCTAGGGGGTGTCGTCTGAGTTATGAACAATTCCGTTTGCTTTTCGGGCAAAAGGTCAAGTTTTTGTACCGCAGGACATGCCAAGGCATATTCAAGGAACAAAAACGCCGACAATTTTATTCGAAAAACAAACCCGAAGGGCGCGACAGATTTTAGCGCCTATTTATTCAAAGTACTTGACCATAGCTACGGCTATGCTCCGCGTACTTTTCACAAACATTCATCAAAAATCTGCTCGCGCAGAAATGCACATAACTCATGACGACACCCTCTAAGTCGGCAAGTAGCCCGGGCTACTTGCTGATATATGCAAGATGCAGTTCCACTGTGGCGTTTGTCCGGGTGGCGCACCTGCATCAATAAATCTTTGTTTTTCTTCCAAATTGGCGCATGTTAAAGCGAGTCGTGACTAGGCAGTGCTAGGGCCGCTAAAAATGGTGAAAGCAGCACTGCTATCACAAAGCATCCAAGATAGGCGAAGACGGAAGAGCTGGAAACAAAGTGAAAAAAAAGACTGACTATGAAAAGCATTGCGATGAATAAAAGCAGGATACCTAACGCGAAACTTATGCCGGCTTTTCCTTTTTTAATGGCGTAATAACTATCCATAAAGGCAGCCGCCGGCCAAAAGAACCACGTGGTCAATATGCCTCTTAATTTTCCTTCCGCTATATACTTTTTTTTCTGCGTTGGCGGCGCAGCAAAATCGTATCCGATAATCGCAATACCTGTTGCCAGGTAGGCAATTACAAAAAGTGCAGTTATTTCCATCTTTTTTAATAAATTTTAGTGAATCATGATGCAGGACATATATCACACATTCAGAAAAGTCACAAAGAAATCATACTTGGGATTTAAATGCTGATTGACATTCTTAGTACTGCCGAAGTGCGTGGACATCCACATTTCGCCAATCATTCTTAGGTTTGGCTGCTCACGGTCTGACCAGTCTCGCCATCAAGTCATGATTGCCTGTGCAATCGGTGGAAATTTTTTCCTTAATTTTATTGTCGATACAGCATCATCAATCAGGTTTTAATTCAACTGTTCTCGTTATGGAACAGCCGTATATGCGACTGATGCATGATCGGAATGGAATGTTGAGCCTTTGGTAAGCAGTACCCATATGATGTGTGTGTTTTTTTCGCCAATGCACTAGTGCTATTTCAATTTGATATTGCCGGATACAGTTAGCTTTTCAGTGTTACTGGCAAGGCAGGTCTTGCAGGCAATGGTTATTCCCTTGTCAAAAAACCTAACACAGTCAGTGGCACTGAAAAGCTAACCCAGCGGGCACTCACAAGATATCCTGTCACTGTGTTGCAGAACTTGTCAATGGAATAACCATTGGCTGCGCACTGCGCCTTGTGACAAAATATCTTGTGGGTGCTGTACACGGCAATATCAAATTGAAATAGCACTGTCCACCGCTGGGGTGTTGTTTGAGAGCTAATCCCATCCATGTCGACAGTTGCCTGCCGTTCTTGAATTCTTTTGCCAAATCAATACCAATTGTTGTAATCTTCATATCGGACGCGCTCTCTTGTTGGGTAGTTTTTACACCACTACTTTGGCGCATTAGATGCTGTTCGGAGTAGTGGATGTCCATTCCATTAGATCAGGTTCTTTAATTGGTCAAGAAATAAGATTAAAGGAAACTACTGTTTTGTTCGTACAAAGGGTTTTCCTACACAATTTTCCTCAAACCGGAGCATAATTTTTGAGAGACTTACTCGTTACCATCATTGTGTTTGGTTTATTACCTTTTGTTCTTACACGGACACATCTTGGAATTCTTCTCTGGTCATGGATCGGTTACATGAATCCACATCGACTGGGATGGGGATTTGCATTTAATTTTCCATTTGCGCAGGTGATAGCAATAGCGACATTTTGTTCGTTGATTTTTTCAAAGAAAAAATTGGAATTTTTCTGGTCTCCGATTTTTGGGTGGTTACTTTTTTTTAATGTCTGGATGGTCATCACAACTTTTTTTTCCTTGCAGCCAGAAGAATCGTGGGGGCAATTGGATAAGGTGTTGAAAATACAATTAATTATTTTTCTAACACTTTTTGCGATGGGTGATAGAGAAAAAATTCATACGCTAATATGGGTCATTGTTGTGTCCATTGGATTTTATGGGATAAAAGGAGGGGTTTTTACAATTATATCGGGGGGAGGGGCGCATGTTTTAGGCCCCTTAGGAACATTTATCGAAGGTAATACTACGGTGGGTTTGGCGCTTGTGATGGTTTTACCACTGGTTTGGTATTTATATCTCAATACAGATAAAACTTGGATACGATATGCTTTATTGTGCTCGATGTTTTTCATCGCTATTGGAATATTGGGTACTCAATCACGTGGTGCGCTTTTGGCCATTGTTGCAGTTTCTGGTTTTTTATGGTTAAAAAGCAGAAAAAAAGGATTATTATTTGTCTCCATGCTATTACTTGCTCCTTTCTTTTATATGTTTATGCCCGAATCCTGGCATGAGCGAATGCAGACTATATCCGATTACAAAGCTGACAGTTCTGCAATGGGAAGAGTTGAGGCATGGGAATTTGCTATCAAGATGGCTTCGGAACGTTTCCTGGGTGGTGGCTTCGAAAGTTTTACGGCAGAGAATTATTTGCGTTTTGCGCCTAATCTTTATGATCCGGTTACCGGTAAATTCCAGGATGCACACAGTATTTACTTTGAAGTTTTAGGAGAGCATGGCTTCATTGGATTACTTGCGTTTCTAATGTTATTTTTCTTGGCTTGGAGAGCTGCAAACAAAATAATTAAGCTTACAAAATCGTCTGCTGAACAGAAATGGGCGCATGATCTGGCAACTATGATTCAGGTGTCAATTGTCGGTTATGGTGTTGGTGGTGCGTTTCTCGGGTTAGCTTATTTTGATCTGTTTTATCACCTCGTAGTGATCTTGGCTTTAGTATTAAGGATAATTGAAGCCCAACCAGTTGCGACATCAAAATTGGATACGACTTGACCGACTCGAACTAGTGCTATTTCAATTTGATATTGCCAGGTTCAGTGAGTTGCAAGGTCAACATGCTTGCACCACTTTCACAACCATTTTTTCTTTCTAAAGTAGATAATTGATCCGACGCCAATGCCTATAAATAGGACCCACAACGCTGGATAAGCCCAGCGCCATTTCAATTCGGGCATATATTCAAAGTTCATGCCATAAATACCGGCAATAAATGTCAGCGGAATGAAAATGGCTGCAAAAATGGTCAATACTTTTATGGTTTCGTTCATTTTGTTGCTAATACTGGAAAGATAAACATCCTGGATGACCGCAATTCTTTCACGATAGGAATCCAGCGAATCGATTACACGCAACACATGGTCGTAGACATCTCCATAATACCGTAGTGTTTTTTCGTGAACCAATCCTGTATTGGCATGCTGTATTGTCGACAACAACTCGCGCAGCGGAGAAATACTGCGTTTCATGCTAATCAATTCGCGTCGAAGATGTTGGATCGTGTGTAGTGTTTTTTGGTCGGGATCGGACAGCAGACTGTCTTCTAATGGATCAATAATTTCATCCAGATGTTCTTCAATGACAAAATATTCGTCAACAATGGTATCGAGCAGGGCATAGGTCAAATAATCGCTTCCGTTATAGCGTAGGCGATCCTTGCGGTTACGGAGCCTGTATTGGACAGGCTTGAAAGTATCGTCAGCTTTTTCCTTGAAGGTGATGACAAATTTTTCCAGCAACAGAATACTGATTTGCTCATATTGCAGTTCCAGGTAATTGTGAACATTAGCATCGATACTTTTTACCACCAGATAGATGTAATCTTCGTATTCTTCCAGTTTGGGCCGCTGATGCGTACTTAGGATATCTTCCAGAATCAATGGGTGTATATCCAGTAGCTCGCCAATATCTTCAATAATTCGTGTATTACTCAGACCATCAATATTCACCCAGGTTATACGTTCATCATGCTGTAACTGTTGCAATTCAGCGATGGATTCAACTTCGCATTCGGTGATTACTTGGTCATTGTACCGAATCACTGAAATCCGGCTGACGGTTTCATGCTTTTCACCGATATGTATCAATGAACCGGGAGGTAAGCCTGATTTATCGGCAGCGCTGCTCAATAAGGTATTATCAGTCTTCTTATGCAGGTGATGCCATTCCGGGTATTTGAAATTCATGATAAGGCCCTTGCATTAGGATCAATAGCCGTTTATTTTAATAACTTCTTCAAGTTGCTGGCATAAAAATAATGCCCGCTTAAAAAGAAAGAAACAGGAAAAAATGACGTGTCATCACTTTCCGTTTGTTTTATTTCACCATAAGATATTGTCTTTAGTGGGTTTAATCGGCTCGGGTCGGTCAGGATTATTGATCAGTTCCAACAGATTGATTTCTATGTTACGCGATATTGCCATTAACGGCAGATTATTCGGTTGTTTATCAAACGGACTCTCTATTTCATCACCTATGGCATCAAGCCCGAAAAATGCGTGCGATATCAGAAACACCACAATAGGTGTTGCTGCCCCAGTTGTTTCAATCAGGCCAAAAGGGAGAAAAAAGCAATAAGAAGCAACGATGCGGCGAATTAAGACGTTATAAGTAAAGGGTATCGGTGTGTTTTTGATGCGTTCGCAAGCACCCATAATATTTGAGAGTTCCACCAATTGTGCATCAATAAATGGAAGATTCAATTCATGGAGCCAGCCTTTATCGCGCGCATGGGCAAGATCGCGCCCCAGTTGCTGCAGAATGATCAATGGCTTGTGTGTAGCGTTGATGACTGCACAATAATCTTCAGGCGATAGATATTTTTTTATTTCTTCTGTGGAATCTTCGTCACGCAAATGGCATCGCAGTGCATGAACAAATGCAATGACACGAAACACAAAAACTTTTCTGAATTGTTCCAGTGCTTTATTATCGTTCGGTGAATCAACTAAGGTGTACGCCTGACGCGCCAGGCTTCGTGAGGTATTGACCAGTGAGCCCCAGAGTTTACGCCCTTCCCAGAACCGGTCGTATGCTGCATTGTTCCGAAACCCTAAAAAGATACTGAGTGCAACGCCAATCAACGTGAACGGTGTTGTCGTCAAGGTATACCCCTGCAGATTATAGTGCAATTCGATATACGTAACGACAATGGCTACGATTGTTACGATCAGAATACGCGGCCAGATCTCTTCAAAGCTACTTCCTTTAAAATGAAAGAGAAGCCGTATCCAACTGACTTTTTTCTTGATGATCAATTCAATTACTCGCCTTTTTGCAACTTAAAAAAGATATGATCTATACTGGGTTTTTTGCTTGTAATGCTATTGTCAATACTAATTGCATGGCCTTATCCATGCACATTGTACAGTGATGGAAATGTTTGTGCGTGGCATCTCAACACAATAAATCCTTTTCTTATAGCTGTTTTGTTACATTGCATAGAGAGCGCAATAAAACAGTATCCGGAAGATGCAATACAATAGCGATGAATAGAAACCAGTTTCAAGATGGTATGCCGCTGCAGAAATTTTTGCATTAGTATGGCAAAGAGTAACTATGCTATGCGAGGTAGATGTTTTGCATCAAGACGGCCGCAAGGCTGAAGTTGCCGACACCATTTGTATTGTACAAATATAAGGAAAATCATTCCGCCGGCTAAAGCGAAAATCAAGAATGAATGCGTTAATCGCTAAAAACAATAAAAAAGGAGTGTCGATCTATGTCAAGCGAACAGAATAATCTGGAACAAAAATTACTGCGGACAAAACTGGAAAACAAGCGTACAACGCTCAATTCTCTCATTATTGTGGTGGCAATCATCATGTTGTGGCGGGGCGTTTGGGGGTTACTGGATATTTATCTTTTTCCAGATATACCTACTTTGAGTTACGTGGTTTCAATTTCGATGGGTATATTAATACTCTATCTGAACGATTTTCATTTGGATAATCTGAAGAGATAAAAGGTGTCGTCAGCAGCAAGATCCACCATGATAACTGACTCAAGACAGACGCGGTAAAAAGGCTACCGTATCATCAATATCCGGTGGTTTACTTGTCCACGGTCACGAAAGCGTTATGGGTTAATTAATATCTGCCGGACAGGCTTGTATTAAAAATTTGATAGAAGTTTGATTCGTTCGCTTGGGTCAAAGCGTTGAAAAAATCCTGTTGCGTGAGTCTGCGTTCATATTGCATCAGTAACGCAACAAAGCCTGAAACATGCGCTGTAGCCATTGAATTTCCCGAAAGAAAATCGTATGCGCCATTGGGCAGCGTAGTGAGGATTTGTTCGCCAGGCGCTAAAACCGTTTGCTGTTTTTGGGAGACATTTAGTACATTGCCTTTAAAGCTCTGGACGCTAATCACGCCAGGTTGTTGTGCCGGAAAGCCGGATTTGCTATCTAACCGGTCGGTCTGCGACGCGATAACTACAATACCTTGCTGAACGGCTTTGTCGATCAATCTTGCCAGTAACGGATCGTACGGACCGGTTAAACTTAAATTCAGCACATCGACTTTCATTTCGATTGCGGTATTCAACGCCAAAGCCAAGGTAAAACTGTTACAAACTGCGTCAAGATTGCCTTCGGCCACTTCCCAGCATGCTTTCATGGCAATGATGTGACTGTCGGGCGCTATGCCGACAATACCCTGTTCGTTATTGGTTTTAGCTGCGATAATGCCGGCAATTGCCGTACCATGCCGGTCACTTGAAAAATCTGAAGTCGGATGCGTGACAAAGTTTTTAATGACTCTGATCTGACCTTCAAGATCAGGGTGTTTGACGTCAACTCCCGTATCGATGATGGCTATGGAGATATCTTTCCCGGTTGTGTGACTATGAATTTCGGACAGTCTTATTGAATGGATATTTGTTTGCAGGCGGTAATAGGGATCACTGTATTCTTCAGCCATGACCCTGAACATACTCATAATCTGTACATCATCAATCCGGCTATCGCGAGCTAATGCCTGGATAATGTCGCTCACTGACTGATCTTCATGGATCAGATACACGACGCAATGTTCGCCAATCTCGCTGATTGACCATTGTGTGAGCGTTTTTAACGGATAATCCGCTTCAATGCCGGCGGCGATGCGTTTACTCCAGGTGGAACTGCTATATTTTCCTCTGCGCCGGTATGCCTGATTTACACCGCCTACAGGAACGCGGTCGATGTGCTTATCGGAGTATGTCACCAAAATGATGCGGTCTGCCTGATGAATGTTAAACAACAGTGGATCAATGACCAATTCCTGCTTGGCTTTCACCGGTGCAGGAATGATCATGGCTATAAACAGCAAGGAAAAAAATAAATGAAAGCGTAAGGTATCAGGGTTGAAAAAGCGGATCATTGTATAGCCTGATTAGTTGAGAGTGGTTCATGGGCCAGTTCAGCAAAAAAAACACTGGTATCGTTACGCAATTGCGTAATGACTTCAGTGATGGTGTGAGCATTTGCTTGTTCGCTGTTGATATGAACTTCATACATTCCGTTGGCGTAAGGGCCATCGATTTTATAACCGGCGAGACTATCCATCACCGTTTTGATTTGATCTTTATCGGCTTCATCTGCAAAAATAACGCGTATAACCTTGGATTTCTGGTTGACTTGACCCGGTTCAATCGATTGAGCCAGCGTTCTGTATTCACCTCCTATTGCCGGTTGTTCAAGCCATGAATAAAATACCAGCGGTGAAATCAGTAACAACAAAACAGCAGCAAATGCGGCATTTTGTACCCAATTAGGGAATGGAAAAGAAAATTTCCATGGCTTTTCATTTTCCTTTTGTCCTTTTACTAATGTAGCAGCAGGCTCTGTCTTTATGCGTTTTTTCAGTTGACTGAATGATGCCTTTGAAACCTGTTGCAACAAATCGGCTTGCTGCAAGGTGCTATAGATTTGTTGTTGCTGGTTCAATTCAATGCGGCAGGTCACACATGTTTTGATATGGTTTTCAACTATTGCTTGTTCGGTGGCGTCCAGAGATCTGTTGATAAACCAGGGTAGCAGATCCCATACCTTTTGATGCTCGCTTTTTTTGCTGAATTCGCTCGGTGATGACATCTTTAGCTCCCACTAGTCTCTTGATAAGATTTTGCCAGAATTTTTCGCGCATAGAACATTCTGGTTTTCACCGTATTTTCGGGGCATTGCATAATGTTCGCAATTTCATTGTAATGAAGTCCCTGAAAATAAGTCATTTCAACGACTGCACGTTGTTCCGCAGATAACTGATCAAATGCGGTTTCCAGCCAATTGTGGATTTCCAACTGAGAAACCCAATTTACCCCTCGATCAGGAAAATAATCCAGTTCATCGCTGTATTCTTCCGATTTATTGTCTCGTGTCAGATATTTTTCAATACCTCTAAGGGCTTTGAAATACGCAATCCCTAATATCCACGTCGATGGTCGGCAAGTATGATCATACGTCGATGCCTTTTCCCACACGACATACATGACGTCATTGATAATTTCTTCGATACAATTTTGCCGGCGGACAATATTAAAAATAAATTGATACAAGCGATCGAAATACAATTGATACAATCGTTCAAATGCTTTTTCATCACCTGCCGCGGTATCGATAATCAACTGTCTCTCCCTCAGCAGTTGCTGCGGCGAACTAAAATTTTTTTTCTGGCTAATCTCAGGCGCCATAATATTGAGAATCACATTAATTGATTAAGTACCGTGTTTATCCCCTGGTTCAAATAAAAGGTTCAATCTCAGAAAAAAATTTTAAGGGTGCTGTCAGAACCCGAATGTCATGGAAAACAATACGCGATTACCAACGGCATCCGGCTCAAACTGCCAATCAGATGGTTTCAATGGTATGTCAACGGTGTGTGCCGCACCGTAATAGCGTAAATCGATGCCGATATTGCGTGAAAAATGTATGGTAAATCCGGTAGTCCAATACAAATAATCGTAATGTAGATTCTTTTTCTGATGATTGTAGCCAACGGTACTGGAGAATTCGACTGAATCAGTAATTGGGTAACGGCCGGTCATTTCATAACCGAATGAAATGTGTTTCTGGTTATATCCATTTTCTGAAACAAAAAAATTCATTGTCAGCACATCGCGAAAATGGCTGGTTAAATAGAATTCATTGTAATCAGCTTGTCTGCCAAAAATTTTTCCATCGTAAATATAGCGATTCCATTCGGTATTAAACCGCCAGTCTTCCGATAACTGAAATGTGTAACCGAAGTATGGTCTGAATTCCAGCTTTGACCGATGATCAAAGCCGTGATCGGCAAAATTAACCGATGACAAGAAAGATCCCAAATAAAATCCGGACTTGAATTCATAATCAATATTCCCCTGCAACACGGGTTTATTATCACTTTTAGAATAACCGCGCCATAAATAATCAGTAGCTCCCGTTAAATTGGCGCTCAATTGCGCGTAGCAATGCGTTGAAAAACCAATTAGCAATAAACCGGCTAATTGAAAATAAATGGAATTCTTTTTCATTTAGAAAGGATATCGAATGGTAATCCATACGACAAGTTGATGAAATTCAACCTCATTCCGAAGAACAAGAACATACCATATTTAAGTTCCCGTTATAGAAGCTATTTGTCTTATACGCAGTATAAATGATTTAACCTCATGAACCTTTTTGTCTGCAAGCCGGATCAACCAGTACTCTACCAACAACCGACAAGCTCGCTTAAACCTTGCTATATCGTATGGATGGAGTACTAGGTACAAAGAACAACAATTAAAATTTTTAAAAAAATGATGGCGGTCTTTTAATTCCTGACTTTACCAAATTACAGGGCTGTAATCATTGATGATATAAGGGGAAATCGTATGAAAAAACAAATAATAATGTTGCTTTTAATGGTACTTCCCGGATTAGTCTGGGCGGGAGGAAACAATCGGATTACGTTTGAACTCAACGACGGGCCGGGAAACTGGTTCAGAAATGCCGATGGCCCTGTTGTCGGACTGGGTTCTCTGGCTGTTGGAACACCCGGTGTTGAAGTTGTTTTTACAAGGGACTCCAATACCGTGCATACCATGACCAGCCTGATTTATCCGTCGGATGCCAGAAACATGCCTTTTGACACCGATCCGCAAAAAGGCAGTGAAAGTATCAAGCTAAGGACGCCCGGACTATACGTTTTTTTCTGTCAGATACATCCGTATATGCTGGGCGCGGTTATTGTGGATGATCCGAATACCGAAGGCCTCGACCTGGGTGAAACGATTACATTGATTAATGGTATTCAAGTGCCTACTAGCAGCGATCTGGCAACACGTCTGCTGCGTGGTTTTATGGTTTTGACCGAGCCGGGTAACTGGCAGAATTTCGCTTCTTCCGATCAATGGCATATCAATTACCCAAGCGTTCCGGTACGCATCACGGGTGGTGCAGTGGCTGATCTTGCTGAGGTATTGACTGCGCGCTATGGCAACGATACTGCTTTACCATCACTACTTACGCCGCCACCCGGTATCGGTGAAGTCTGGGTGAATACACAATTTGAAAAAACAGCCAATAAACGCAAGCCCGGAGCGGCGGCTGTTGTCGATGCAACAACCTGGCAGGTTAAACGCAAAGTATTCTTGCCGGATATCGAGCTGAATAATCCACACAACATGTGGACCGACCGCGATCAGAACTTGATCTATGTTACGGAATGGTTTGACAGCAAATTGACGATATTTGACCGCGTATCCGGCCAGTTTATCGATCGGATTCAAGTCGGTGAGGCGCCTGCGCATGTGATGACCCGCGTTGACACCGATCAACTGCATGTTTCCATCAACGGCTCAGATCGGAATGAATCGGTCGTCGAATTGTCACCGCTTGCCGGCGGCATTGAACGACGCATTGACGTGGGTCGGCCCGGCCCGCATGCGCATTGGATGGGGCATGATGGCGGTACCATGGTGACACCCAACGTATTTACAGGTGACTCAACCATTTACGATTTCGTGCGGGACGACATCCAGGATATCATTCCCACCGGCAGCCTGGAAGCACACCCTATAGCAACCGGCATGATGCCTGATTCCAGTAAATACTATGTCGCCAATTTTCTCGACAGCACGTTTACGGTCATTGAAACCGCAACAGGCAAGATTCTGAAAACGATTAATCTGCTGGAAAACTATGACCCGGTTAGCGGTGCCATCAGCGGCCCGGTAGGCGGTCTGCCGATTCAAACGCCGGTCAGTCCGGATGGCATCGCCATGGTAACGGCTAATATTCTGACCGATACGATTACTATCGTCGATACGCGTACGGATACATTGGTGGCTTCCCTGCCTTGTGATGCAGGCTGTCACGGCGTGCAGTTCGGCGCCAAAGCGGGTGGCGGCTATTATGCCTATGTCAGTAGCCAGTCCGCTAATGTTCTGCAGGTAGTCGATATCGATCCCAACGGTGACGGCAATCCGGCTGACGCTAAAGTCGTCGGCAGAATTTTGTTGACGTCAACCCCAAATACCGCGTCTGATGACACGATTACGGCACATGATGGCATGGGTGGTCAGGGATTGCTTCCGATTCCGGTCGTGTATAACGGTTGGGTGCAGAATCTGCCGAAGTTCTGGAAAGATCAGCTAACTGAGCAGCAGCTTGATCCTTTGAAGTAAATTGCCTGCTGGCAGTCATTTTTTTAGATAAGCCTTCACTTTATTATTTCAATATTGGTTAGTGATCAGCTTTCAAATGGCAATGTCTGTCCGAAAACTGCTTGCCAGTCCTGGTTAAAGCGGTCCACTGCGGGTTGCGCGGCGGGGTGTGTCAGTAATTCGTCAGCGATCTCAACTGGAATGGTTATTGCGGATACGCCGGCTTTGAGCACCCCCTGTACCTGCTGCGTGTTTTTAAAACTGGCCGGCAGCAGTTTGCCTGGCAACTGATGGCGGTCGATCAGTGCTTGCAGATCGGCGACAACGCCAATTCCACCAGCATCATTTTTGCTAATTGCATCAATACGATTTACGTAGGGGGCGAGATAGTCGGCGCCGCACAGAGCGGCTAGAAATCCTTGCTGCACGCTGTAAATGGCCGTCGCCAACACTGGAATCTGTTGCGCCTTCATCATTTTAATGGCCGTCAGTCCGGTTTCGGTCACAGGTACTTTGACGATGATATCGTAGGGCAGTTTGCGAAGATTCCGCGCTTCATCAAGCATGGCATCGGTGCTTTCACTGACGACCTGAACATGAATTCGCGCTTTTTCTCCCAATGCTTCTTTAACTTGCGGCAGCAATTCATTTAATCCCATTTTTGCTTTGGCCAGAATTGATGGATTGGTGGTGATGCCGCGTATCGGCAGACAGGCGGCGAAACGGGCGATCTGGTTTATATTGGCGGTATCGAGATATAACTCAAACATATCGATCGAACGACTGAATAATCTTGTGTTAAAGTGCCCAGCTATTCCCCATAAACCTGCATGCTGACTCTGCGCTTGCGCGGACCGTCACGTTCGTACAGCATTACCGACTGATACTGCCCCAATACCAATTCGCCGTTGGCCAATGTGACGACTTCCGAACTGCCCAACAGCATGGCTGCAAGATGCGAGTGGGCGTTTTCAGGTTCATCGGGCGGGCAATCGCGCAAAGCGATATCGTTGTGCAGATAACGGTCATCGGGCGGAATGAGGCGGGTGAGAAAGCTTTTGATATCCGCTATCAGACGTTCTTCGTTTTCGTTAATGGCAATGGCTGTTGTCGTGTGTTGCGAAGTGACGGTTACAAAGCCGTTTTGAACGCTGGAACGGATAACCAGTTTTCTGAGATCCGGCATCAGGTCGTGCAGGGAGATGCCCTGGCCGGTCTGAACTTCGATGAATGCAGGTATGATTTTCAAAATTGTTTACCTGTTTATATAATGGTATAAAAAGTCGTTTAACCGGGTTCAGAGCGATAATAGAGTCAGCTGGTTAATCAGGGTTATTGTTTTACGATATTGTAAACGATTATCGCTTGTCCGTATTAACATTGGTATGTATATACAATGAAGAAAAACTTGATCCTTTTGCCCGAAAAGCAATCAGAATTGTTCATAACTCATGACGACACCCCCTAACTCTCTGCCACCATGCTCTGGACTCTGCTGCACCTGGAACTTGAATTCAGCTGCATTTGCGATATCCCGATTGAAAGCGCGGCAGACTGTTAACGCTGACGACCTCAAATCCATTAACCTAAAAACCATTAGTTGGATGGTGTTTAGAGTGCCTTGTTTTTTATTTTTGGCAAGGCAATGGAATGGACTCCTTCCACTCAACGGCATCATAATGCGCCAAACTAAAGATTTTAGCAATCAAACAGCGGGAGGAGAGTATGGCTATAACACGTATGGGAATTGATTTGGCAAAGCAAGTATTTCAGATTCATGGCGTAGATCGAAGTGAGAAAGTGAAGGCACGTAAACCATTGCGCCGGTCATAAATGGTGGCTTATTTCAGCAGGTAGCCCGGATGGAACTTGCGGAATCCGGAGTTAAAGGAAATGCCAACGATCAAGTCATCATCGATGGATACAAGACGATTATCGCACATGAATTTATTTTCCCGGATGACGTAAACTGATCCGGGCTACTTGCTTAGCAATCATGGTAATTAGGTAATTTTATATCCAAACGATGTACTCCTGACGTCGGCACATCCAGTTAGGCTTTTATTACTTTGACTATTTCAGTGATATTTGCTTTTACCGATCATTTTTTATTTGACGGAAGATTCAGGCTTCATATCGAATTTATTGGGATTTGTTCCTTATCTGTTTTATTACCTGGATACTGTTATCGTTATTACAAAAGGACTGATCGATAAAAAAACGGTAAATAAAGGTTTTTTATGCGGCCTATACTCCGTGTTCCGGAAATTTGTGTCCGGATCACAGCTTGTCGGGTTCATGCGGTTGCCGGAAACAGTTTTGAATAAACCGGTTGAGTCAATCACTGACATATAGGATACTTACCGGTTTGTGCGAATTGTCAGTAAATCAGGATAATTTGCGGTCTAATACATTTGATTGATTGAATTCATTTTTCCAGGCATTTACATGTTTATCAGCGTTCTAGATCTTTTTAAAATCGGCATAGGGCCATCCAGTTCGCATACCATGGGACCGATGGTGGCTGCCAAGGATTTCCGCGGCCGTTGCGCTGCGTATATCGCCGATCAGCCTGCCGATCAACCCTATCATGTGCGCTGTACGTTGAAAGGTTCGCTGGCGTTTACCGGAAAAGGGCATGCGACGGATCGTGCAATCATTTTGGGGCTGAATGATTTTACCCCGCAGGAACTTGCGAAGGAGGATGTCAACAAACTGGTCGAGCAGCTATCGCACCGTACGGCCATTGAATTCTATAGCAGTCGTTCCATGCTGTTCTCTCCGACTAATGATATTGTTTTCGATAAAGGCGAGCCGCTGCCCGAACATCCGAATGGTATGATCTTTCAATTGATGGATGCTATCGGCAAAACCGTACTGACTGAAACTTATTTTTCAATTGGCGGCGGTTTTATCACCACGCTGGCTGAAATCAATCAACTGGTAGCGCCGATTAAAATGGAGGATACCCATTCGTGTGGTTATCCCTTTGAGAATGCCAATCAAATGATGCGCATGTCCAGGCAAAGCGGGTTTTCGGTTGCGGCAATGAAACGTAGCAACGAACAGGAACGTATCAGCGAAGAAAAACTCAACACCGGATTGGATGCAATCTGGGATGCGATGCAAACCTGCATACAAAATGGCCTGACTGGCGAAGGGCTCTTGCCGGGTGGTTTGAAGGTTAAACGCCGTGCCAAGTCGCTGTGTCATCAATTGCAGGAAAATCCACAAATGGCGACCATGAATGACTGGTTATGTGCTTATGCGATGGCGGTCAACGAAGAGAATGCAGCCGGGCATTTGGTCGTCACCGCGCCAACGAATGGTGCGGCTGGCGTGATTCCGGCTGTTATTTACTTTGCTGTTAAACATCAAGGGGTAACACATGAGCAGGTACGTGATTTTCTGCTGGTTGCCGCAGCCATTGGTGGTCTGATTAAACATAACAGTTCAATTTCCGGTGCTGAAGTTGGTTGTCAGGGTGAGGTGGGGTCGGCGTCTGCGATGGCAGCGGCGGGTTTATGTGCGATCAAGGGCGGCACGACCGAGCAGATTGAAAATGCGGCCGAAATTGCGCTGGAGCATCATCTGGGAATGACCTGCGATCCCGTTGGCAGCCTGGTTCAGGTGCCGTGTATCGAGCGCAACGGATTCGGTGCGATAAAGGCTTATACTGCGGCATCGCTGGCCATGCGTGGCGACGGGCAACATTTTATGTCGCTCGATAACTGTATTGCCGCGATGAAACAGACGGGCCTGGAAATGTCGGTCAAATACAAGGAAACGTCATTGGGTGGATTGGCTGTCAGCGTTACCGAGTGTTAATCTTGTCGAGTAGTGGTGTGCTTCTATTGATGGGTATCTCTAAAAATTAATAGTTTGTCACAATACTTTGTTGCTCTCAAAAAATATCTCCTAACATATTAACTATATGCGTCGTCAATATTTTTTGTTCACGTCTTGTCTTGTTTAAAACTATTAATTTTTAGAGATGCCCTAATGCATTTTATTGACCATGCTGCGAATCCCCCGCACTGCAAAGAAAACAATAATCACGACAACAGGAACCGAAATGCCGGTTAACAGATCGACATTGATGTTCTGTCCCGCCGCTTTGAATGCTTTCAGGCCATAAGCGATCAAACCGACCAGGTAATAACTCAATACGACGACAGATAATCCCTCGACAGTTTCCTGCAGACGCAGTTGGACATGTGCCCGGTTATCCATGGACTTGAGCAGATCGCGGATTTGCGCTTCCATGGAAATGTCGACCCGTGTTCTGAGTAATTCCGATGCGCGTGCGACATGCAGCGACAGATTTTCCAGTTTGGAATGCACCAGTTCGCAGGTGCCCATGGCCGATGATAACCGCTGAATCATGAATTCCTGCAACATTTGCAGGCCTTCGATGCGCTCTTCACGTAATTCTGTAATACGTAATTTGACAATATCATAATAAGCGCGCGATGCATTAAACCGGTGACTTGTCTGGGCGGACAAGCCCTCAATTTTGGCAGCGAGTTTAGTCAATTCGTCGAGCAACCGCTGTTCGTCTTCGATACTGGTTAATTCCGTGTTCCGGGTGATGATTTTTGCCAGCTGCTGATCAGCACGGGCCAGCTGCGGGATTATTTGACGGGTTACGGGCAACGGCAGCATGGCGAGCATACGGTAGGTTTCAATTTCGATCAAACGCTGAACCAACCGCCCGACTTGGCGACTGCGCAGATTGTCATCGTGTATCAAAATACGGCCAAAGCCGTCTTTATGAATCTGGTTGTCACTCCAGACACTGGCGCTGCCCCCGGCTACTTTGGAACCGATCACAGTGTTTGAAGAAAACAGTTGCGCCAGTTCGCTTAAACTGCGCTTCGGCCTTAAACGGTCGTCCAGTGCGATATGTGTGGCCACCAGTATTTCACCGGGCAAGCTGGCCACCCATTTTTTCGGCAGATGACATATCGGCGGATATTCAAACGGCGTTTCAAATGATCCGGCACGATAAACGGCATAGGTTGAATATTCGGTGTGCCGTTCCCATCTGAACTGAAGATCGCCCAGTCTGACATTGAATTCATTATCATTATTTTTGGGTGGCGTGACGTTATATTGATCGCATAACTCGCCGATTAATTGGCGTTCCTGATCGATCCATTGCCGATCCGACAGCAATACCATATGGGAAATTTGCGCGGGTATGTTCAGTAATTCATGCGTTGTCGCATTTAATTCACTGTGCAGTTCCTGTCTTTGCTGATACTGGGCGATACCTAGCAAGATTTCTTCAGCGTTATTGTCTGTTTCTGCAACTGGCTGCATGTCATTCTCCCGATTTTGTCACTTGCGTTATTCTAACGGAAAAAGCCAGAATCCCCATACGATAAACAAGATTCCGATTGCTTTGGAAAAAAACTGGTGATGCGGCGGCAGGATTTTCTCGACCAGAACCATGAGTGTAATGAATGCCATGCCAATCAGGCTCATCACGCCGACAGCAAACATGAGCAGCATTTGCGCCCAGCAACAGCCGAGGCAATCACCACCATGCTTTAACCCCATCCGGAATGCACCAATTGAGCCCTCACGCCATTCGGTCAGTAAAAACCCCATCGGTGTACGGCAGGCATGCAGAAACCTGTTTTTTAACGGCGTAAACTGGTAGGTGCCCGCCAGCAGAAAAATGACTGCGGCCATTGTTTCATGCTGCATATCCATCATCGGCGACAAAAACTTCAGACCATGCAATTGCCACTGTAATGCAGTCATTCCGATACTGAACACTAACCAGGTCAGCAAATATGCTAGCGCAAAATAAAGCGTGTAGGGATAGGCGCTGTGATAACGTTGTGAACAAATACGGGCATACACGATAACCATCGGGATTGCGGATGGCAGCATCATGGCCGCCATCATCACCGCCCACATCGTGTATACGAGCCAGAAATCCATCCATTGCCATGCGGCAGCTTCTGAAGGCGGCATCCACATTTCAAACATCGGCAAAGATGTCATTTGCCAATATTGATAAAACAGATAAAGCCAGGAAACAATGATAACGCCGAGTAGGATTGCTAGCGTAACAACCTGATTTTTGGTCATGCAGATTTGAAACAGGAAACTGCCGGGTTTTATGGTGCAGCCCGGCAGTCAGTGTTTAAATTTTAGGTAATTGAAAGGGGTTGGCGTTATGGCTGATACGTAAATTCCGAGAAATAACTGTTACGGTCTGAAAACTTCCAGGCATTATCGTAATCGTTATATTCATATTGAATAGACTTCGCAACGACTGAAGGATGACTGGTTACCACGCACAGGGGTGGATTCTCGATGGTCGCCTGACCGCCTTTGATACCCTGTATGCTTTCTACCGCCATATTGGCAATGCCGGGTATCGTCATTTCACGTTTATTACCTTCCGCCTGATAATCAATCCGGGTTTTCTTGATTCCCCAGACATCGGTTACAAAACTCATCAGTAGCGCCGGATGTCCGCCTTGCTTGCCGCTGAAAATCTGCGTTATAGCATCGAATTGTGCGTCACTGGCGCGTTCATCCACATATAAAGCTGCCCGCCAGTTACCATCTTTCATATGTCCCGGTGAAAAGCACGCCAAAGCAACATTCAAGTTATCCAGCGATTCACCGTTCAAATGGCCTTTGTCGATATGCCAGGCAACCAATAACTTGCAGTTGCCTTCGGATGGCGGTTGCAACCAGACACAGGGGCATGCATTTTCACAGTTGCATGCTTCAAAGTAATTACCTTGTAAATTCCAGGGTGTTGAGGTGTTCATAAATTTTTTCCTAAAACGGTTCTTTAAACGGTCTCAAATCGAGTTCATGCGTCCAAGCGCTGCGCGGCTGTTGATGTACCGACCAGTAGGTTTGCGTAATGGCTTCAAGTTGCAGTAAACCATCGGCCCCTTTGGCAGTAACAAATTCGGGAAACTGACTGCGTGCACGGTCTCCATCGATAACACCGTCGATAATCGTATGCACAACATGAATACCCTGCGGTGAGAATTCACGCGCGAGGCCTTGCGCCAACGCCCTTAAGCCGGCTTTAGCTGTTGCAAATGCTGTGAATGGCGGTTTGGCGCGTAATGAACCGGTTGCGCCGGTAAAAAAAACCGTACCTTGTTTTTGGGCCTGCATGATAGGGATCAACTGCTGTGCAAACAGAAATGCACCCAGGCAATTTTGCCGCCATAATGTTGTAAACAGGCTGGTATCGGTCTCCAGAAAAGGCGCCGGGATATTACTGTCCACATTATAGGCTGCGACGCGCAGCGTCCCACCGTCGGCTTTTATCATGTCAAATAACCGGCGAACATCGTCCTCACGGGTTACATCGGCGACCACTGGCGTGGCCAATCCGCCTGTATGCTCAATGGTCTGTGTCAGATGGTGCAGTTTTTCTTGACTGCGCCCCGCGATAAAAACATGCAAACCATTATCCGCAAACCGGCGGGCTAACGCTGCGCCTAATCCTCTTTCGGGCCCGACACCTACGACAATTGCCGTATCGGATGACCTGCCTGTCGCATTCATCAACTATTTAGGACCGAAAATCAAAGAAAAATTGTTGCTGGGCATGTCAATGACTTCTTTTAATTCCATGCCATGATTTGCTGCCGCTTTTTTTAAATCCGCGACATCTTTTAATCCCCACTCCGGCACTTCAAATGAACTCAGTGTTTCATGGAATTCTTTATTGGAGTCCGTTGAAAATTCGCCTTCATGTTGGAAAGGGCCATAGATCAGTAAAATACCATCGTCTTTCAAAAGCTTGGATGCACAATTCATCATCCCGTCAGCGATTGAAATGGGGGCAACCTGAAAAATATTGATGCAAAAGATCGCTGCAAAGGATTTTTCAGGACCAGGATTGAACCAGGTGCTCGGATCGGTCAAATCCAGATGAACCGGGTCGGCTATATTGTCATTTTTATGATCTTTGGATAATTTTTTGATGTTGTCGAAAACTTCAGCATCTTTGTCGGTTGGATGAAAATGCAGATGTTCGAAATGCGGTGCAAAATAATTAATATGCATGCCACTGCCGCTTGCCATTTCCAGAACACGTTCAGGGTCTTTCGGCAGTTTATTTTTTAAAACACCTAGAATGGGTTCGCGATTACGTCCCCCCGCCCAGGCGACATATTCACTGAGCGGATGTGGATCAAGTGGCGGTGCTTCGGTATTCATTCGATATTCCTTTATAAATAATTAGGTTTAAACAACGTTATCAACAAACAACCGGTTGATAATCAAAATTTGGTCACATTCTTTTGCAATGCTTCCGCCAATGCCGGTTCCAGTTCCTGATAATTGAAATGGTAGCCGGAATCGAGTATATGCTTGGGTATCACGCGCTGGCTGCCCAGCAATAATTGCGACATCTCACCCAAAATGAACTGTAATGCCCAGGCCGGAGTTGATAAAAAAGCAGGCCTTTTTAGTAATGTTGCGAGTGTTTTGGTGAAATCGCTATTGGTTACCGGACTCGGCGCGGTCATATTAAAAACCCCTTCAAGCGTATCATTTTCCAGCAACATCTTGCAAATGGCAACGTAGTCATCCATGTGTATCCAGGACATCCACTGTTTACCCGAACCTATCTTGCCACCCAATCCCAGTTTGAACGGCAGCAGCATCGGTTTCAGAAAACCGCCATCTTTTCCCAGAACCAGACCGGTACGTAACAGGCAGACACGTACGCCATGCTCCTTCGCTTGCTCAGCAGTTTTTTCCCAGGCTGCGCATAATTCATGACCAAAATCTTCCGGTTCATTGACTGTCATCGATTCAAATAGTTCCGTATCGCCCTGGTCGCCATAAAAACCAACGGCTGAACCGCTTAACAGAACCGAAGGCTTGGTTTTCGCCCGTTCGATAAATTCAACGATGCTTTTTGTCGTATTGATACGGCTATTGATTAACACTTTTTTGCGTTCCTCGGTCCACCGGTCCGCAAAAATCGGAGCGCCCGTAAAATTGAAAATAGCGTCAAAGTGATCGTGGTCACTCAAATGCGACAGTGAACTCAATTGCTGTATTTTGCCGCCAAAAATGGACTCCACCTTGTTCGGATAACGGCTCAGAATTGTAATGGCGTGACTATCAGCCAACAGTGCGAGACTTAGTGATCGGCCAATAAATCCAGTACCACCGGTAATTAAAATTTTCATAAGAAGCCCTTGTGCGTTTATCGTGAAAACGTGGATATTGTTATTGTCGTCAGTTTTTTGAGTTTTTTAGTCACCATTCATGTCACAACAGGATGTCATCATAGCATTGAGGCGCTTGTTTTTACATTGATTTATTTCTTCGGAGAGGCCCGCCCGGTTAAATTCGATGTTAGTACGCTTTAATTGCGTGATTTATATCATCATCCCAAGCATTTAAAAAACTTATGCTGTTTAAATGGAGCAGGCTTGGGTATTTAAGGTATATGCCTTATTGAGCAATACTTGACAAAAAACGCAGCATCTCTATAATTCCAGCCTTGTTGCAAAGGTGGCGACCTGTCTACAGAAGCTGTTTTATTTTTAGCTTAGTAACAGGCGAGCACTTGTAACTGAATGCGGGAATAGCTCAGTGGTAGAGCACAACCTTGCCAAGGTTGGGGTCGCGAGTTCGAGCCTCGTTTCCCGCTCCATATCATCTGATAGTATAAGTATAATGATTTTGTGCTATTGGAGGCTCAGAAACGCTTTTCTTTGTTTGTAACATTAACGAATTGAAATGGCGGGGTGGCAGAGTGGTTATGCAGCGGCCTGCAAAGCCGTCTACGCCGGTTCGATTCCGACCCCCGCCTCCACAGAAAATGTTATCAACGATCCAAAAATTTTCTTTTGCATGAGTATGAAACACTTTGCAGTAACTGGCATCTTTCGTATCCTTTTTTTGTTTCTTTTCTGTGGTCTATTCTCAGCTTTCAGTGTATCTGCAGATACAAAAATACTCTATACGATTGATTTCACCGGACAAAAAAACGGAAGCGCCGTTGAATGGTTAAAACAAAACGGGTTTGAGTTTGAGCTGGCTGCCAGTGAACTCAATCCACGATTTGAGAATGATGCGCTGGTTATCAGCACCCATAAAGAACTGGCTGGATTGTTCGGACTCCAGTTTAATCAGCAGGACTATATCCATGACGTCAAGCGAATTGAAATTGTCTGGGGTGTTAACAAATACCCTGAAGGAGCGGACTGGAATAACGGCATCAATAGTGTTCCGATCGCTGTGATGTTCTCCTTTGGTACGGAAAAGCTGTCCAGTGGTTTGCCGTTGGGTATAAAAGCTGCACCTCATTTCCTGAGTCCGTTCATTGGTTTAAATGAAGAACAGGACAGAATGTATGTCGGCAGGTTATGGCGCGAGGGAGGGCGGTATTTCTGTGTTGCTGCAGGAGATCAAAGCGGCAAAACCATTACTACAGATTTTGAAGTGGATACGCGTTTTAAAGATACTTTTAATCGTGATAAAACGCCGCCGATTACCGCCCTGGCTTTTCAAAAAAATACCGCTAAAACACAAGGCGGTTCAGAGGCATTCATTAAAAAAATCACATTTTTATCGGAATAAATTACTGCCAAACCCGTTTTAGATTATCTGGCTGTATGGTTGTTATTCCATTCGCGGTAGAAGTTGTGTTTGAAAAATAGATATAAGTAATCAATTGCAGCCAATAGGCTGATGGCTATAGTCAACCCAAGTAGCCATAGCGGAATCGTTTCCAATCCAATAAAGCACAAAAACACCATAAACTGAAGTACGGTTGTTACTTTACCCAGTATCCGGGGTACGACGTTAAAAAAAGCCTGCCAGTTTTTTTCCCAGGCGATAAACGATGCCCCTAAAAATACAGCGATATCGCGGGCTCCGAATAACAAAAACTGCCACCAGGTCATCTCGGTTTCAATGAACATGGTAACTGCAACGGCAAAAACAAAACATTTGTCCGCAATCGGGTCGAGCAAAGCGCCCAACGGGGTTCGCAAATTAAACCAGCGGCACAGTGCGCCATCAAGGTATTCTGTAGCCAATGCTACGCACACAATGGCCAGGCGGTATTGTTCAGGTGCAAACAGAAAAACAAATGCCAGCAACAATCGAAGTATGGTGAGTGAGTTAGGCAGATGTTTTAACATGGCTATGTTAACGGAAAACAGGCAATGAAATCATTTGTAAGCGATCGCCGCACTGCACGGCCCCTGAAGGTGCAGTACTTCGTATCGTTTGAATCCGGCTTCCTGACACCAGGACCAGAAATCGGCGCCTGTAAAATCAAACGCATCGCCAAACTCGATCAGCATGTGCAAGGACATCATCAGCCCAAAGGCATTGGTGCGGCGCTCGTCATCAATTAGATTTTCAATGGCGATAAAAGCGCCGTTTTCGGGGAGTGCTTCGTAAGCCAGACGGATAAGGTGCTTCTTTTTTTCCAGATTCCAGTCGTGCAATATCATTCCCATGGTAATGATATCCGCTTTAGGTAAAGCATCTTTTAGAAAATCGCCTGAAACGACTTGGACGCGATCGGTTAACTGTTCTTTCTCAATCCACATTTTGGCAATCGGTTCAACGACAGGCAGATCAAATGTGATGCACTGCAGATGGGCATGGTGTTTGGCTACAAGTGTGGATAGTAAACCCGTCGCACCACCGACATCGCACAGTGTTCGATAATTGCTGAAATCAAACTTCTGAACGAAAGCGTTGAAATTTCCCATTGAGAAACCCCGCATTGCACCCATGAATTGTTGCAGGCGCGGCATATCTTCGTACAATACCTCAAACATCGGTTTCTGGCTGTGTTTGATTTCATTTTGCGGCTTTCCTGTTTTCAGTGCTTCACCGAGATCGTTCCAAAAACGATACAACCGGTCGTTAGCCATCTCCAGTATGCCGCCGATATAAGTATCTTTGTTTTTATCGAGATAAATACGTGTTTCTTCTGTGTTTGAATACAAGGCAGTCGTGCCATTGCCCGCCCTGTTCAGAAAACCGAGTGCCACCAAGGTATCGAAAAAATCCCAGATGCCGCGCGGATGAATACCCAGTTCCCTGCCCAGCACTTCTCCCGTAAGGGCCTTATCACCCAGCATGGTAAACACTTCCAGCTCAATTGCTGTTAACAACACTTTGGATTGCCAGAAACCAAAACCAATATCGATAATTTGTGTAGGTTGAGTTTCTTTTGTCATGCAAACACCTCAATAAGAAGTTTAATGCTGCATTATTCCTGAAAATTTCACAAAAATCGATGCTTGTGTTATGCCAATTGGCAAATAGAAAGGCAATAGATTACAGCGTACGCCTTGTCATGAACGCAGACAAATGGTTGGTTAACTGAAACCGGCCACCAGATAGAGCAGATAGAGTCAATTATTGGCTATTCTTGCGGTAGGCTTTGTGTATAGGTTAAAAGATCGATCAATTGCTCCAGCGATAAGCCTTTGTCGAGCATTGACGGCATAGAAGTGCCGGGATTGCCGAACGTGATTTTATGCAGAACTTCCCAGGGATTATTATTGGCGTCAGTTCCTACACTGACACTGGATATTTCACTTCCATCCGGGCCATGACATTCCGAACATCTGCCTGAATAGATAGGGCCACCGTTATTGCGTGTTCCTGTTGCTGTTTTACTGAGTTCACCGGAGAAAATGATATATTTGTCCATATCAATTAATCCTTCTTTCAGGAATCTGGTTAAGTCCCAAATGTCTTCTTTGGATAAGGGCAGATTCTTGTTTTTAAGTATGCTGTAAATTTCTCCGATTGGTTTTTGCTGCGCATCAAATATACCTTTAATCTCCGTAAAATGGTCACTTCCATTACCATACGCTCCGTCTTTGCCTTTATAGTCCCAGCCGTGGCATTCCTTGCAGCGCCATGTCGTCGAACCGGATTGCGTTCCGGTGTCCTGCGGATATGAAGCATGGGTACCGGACGGTTCACTTTCGCCATTGGTGCGCCACCATGAATCATATAACTGACCGCCACGTGACAGGTTGGCCGTATCATAGCGTTGTGTATCAACGGGTTCCAGCGTTGCCAAATCAGGCTTAAAATTCAATGTTGCTTCATCGAAATTAAAATTGATGTTATAAACCTTGCCGGGTGTCGGGGCGTAATTGAGGTTGTAAATACGGATCGTGTCGGTATCGATGGATGACATACTGGAATCGGACCAATCGATATTTTCAGATAGGACGGGTGTTGTGAATATTCCAAGTAAAATTGGAGCGAGAAAAAGTATAGAAAATCTTTGAGTAATCATAAGAAGAATTTAGCGTATAAAATGATTCAAGCCAATTGAATCGACCATCATCCAGCGATAGTATTCTGATTTGCGGGTTTGCATGGACTCAAGCGGGTTCAGGTTGTCGGTTAGAACGACGCCTTGGTTCTGATTAAGCCTGACAAGCCTTTGCTTAAGCCAGCCGCTCTGATTGTATCGTAGCTGGTTGCCCGGTTCGATGTCAATCGGGCGATCAGCAGCGAGAAAAATAAAATCATTGAAATCCCGGCCGGGGTCTGATAGCAGGACAATCTGGTTTGAAAAAACCTGTGCCAGGGTTTTGGCGACAGAAGCTAATGCCGGATTTTCACCATTTTCATAAAAAGCGACGAAATTAAGCGTCAAAAGACCGTTGTCTGATAACAGTGCCCGCAATTGTTGCATGGTCTCAACGGTGAGGAGGTGAACGGGTTCTGAACCACCGGTAAATACATCCATGATGATTAAATCATACGGGCCTTTCAGTTTGCGGATTTCATAGCGTGCATCGCCGATAATCGTTTTCCCTGTGGGCATAAAATCAAAATAATCACGCGCCGCTTCGGCTACAACCGGATCGATTTCCAGCGTGTCCGTTTCAATACCATACCGTTTGAGCGTCGTGGCCATATGTCCGGCGCCTTGTCCGATCAACAATGCGCGTTTCATGTCAGATGCCAGCGCGGGTAGCAGCGATACAATCTCCTGGTAAGCCAAAACATTTTCGCTGTGACTGATGGTTGCCGCACCAATTGTGGAGGCATCCACGGTTAACAGCCGGTAATTGTCCTGTGGATTGTCGATGACGCGTACCCAACCATACAGGCTTTCGCGTTCAAATTGTGTCTGGAAATTGTCTTCGTGATGCAATAGCCGGTTGCCGGATGCATTAATGTAAGGCAGTAGCAGCATGCTTATCACCGTAATGACGACAACAGGCGCTAGCGTCGTTGCCGGCCGGATGTAGTGGCGTTCGAAGTAGATGACACAAAAAGCCAGTGCCAGCAGTCCGATTCCTAACCCGATAAAAATCTCACGTGAACCAACCTGGGGAAACAGATAAAATCCCAGAAACAATGTGCCGATAACACTGCCAACAGTGCTGACGGCATAAATGGAACCGGTACTCGTACCTACGCCATCCAGGCTGGAGGTGGCGAGTTTGACCGCAAAAGGCCCGACCATGCCGAGCAAGAATAAACTGGGTGTGAATAACACCAGTGTGCTGACGAATGTTCCCATGCGCAAACCCAAGGGATCAGTGGCAAACAATACCGGTGCGGTGATCCACGGTACCAGCAATGTCAGGAAACCGGCCAACGCAATGATTAACGCCAAGCCGGTACGTTTTGCCCGGTCCGCCCAGCGTCCGCCGATAAAGTAACCCAGCGCCAAAGCAATCAGTGTTACCGATATTACTGAAGTCCAGACATAAAGGCTCGCACCGTAGAATGGTGCAATCAGTCTCGTGCCGAGCAATTCGATGACCATCACCGCAGCACCGGTTAGAAAAACAGTTAAATAAAGCCAGAACCAATGAAAAAAATGTGTAACCGGTTT
>JAGRFM010000229.1 GCA_020446045.1 Nitrosomonas sp. | reverse complement strand
GGTTCGAATCCCGCCTTCTCCGCCAGATGGTTTTTTCTATCTGTAAGCATGCCTAACACCTTGAAAGGTAATGGGGTTTCTGCGGTTCTAAGTCCTGTATTTCTATGGTATTGAAACCCACCCGGAAAGGCGAGTTTCAGCACCGCGCGGCGGTTGTCTAGTCGCCCTGAATCCCAGAGTTTATGCGGGTTTGAGATAAAATCCAGCGCGGTTCTAAGTGCCGCATCGTATGAACGCATCGGACGCAGCGATTGAGACGATTTTTCAACGAGCACCGCCTTGTCGGTTTCAAGCTTCTTGATCCGGTTCTCATACGCCTTAACCATCGAATCGCTGTCCGTTTCCACCAGCCTGTCCATCAATTGCTCTATTTTGCTCTCCAGCTTCTGGATTTCGCGCTCAAGCGATTGCCCGCGCTGTTCAATTTGCGCCTGCCGGTAACGCCACCATGTCTCGAACATCTTGCTTGCGGTCTTGAACAGCGGCGCGGAAGGCTCCATCTTGTGCAACAGGCTGACAAATTCCCCTTCGATTTTCTCGCGGGCAATAGCCTTGCCGTAGCTCTCGCAGCTTTTGGTAAAGCAGTAATAATAGGGATAGTGCTTGCTGCGCCCTTTTGTCCAGCAGGCCGTTAACGGGTTATCGCAATCCGAGCAGCGCACCGCGCCCCTGAGCGGGAAGTCTTCGTTCAAATCCTTACGCACGGGTATCTTGGGTTTTTCCTGCATGCGCTGCTGGATTTTCTGAAACGTTTCCAGCGAAATCAGCGGTTCGTTCTGCGCCGGACGCAACGATACGTCCATCACATCCGATTGAATATGACCGGCATAAATCACCCGGCTGAATATCCGGTTGATCTGCTCGTTCTTGACTTCGCCGTTAGCGTCTTTGGGAAACTCCGGGAATTGCTCGAAGAAGCGTTTGACTTCCGCCCTGATCTGAAAGCGCCCGCTGGCGTATCCTTCCAGCCCTTCGGCGATAATGCTCGCCAGCGGCTCATCGCGTACCAGCACCTTGCCATGACCGGGTTTTGAGACGTATTTATAGCCAATCGGCGCAAAATGCACCCAATAGCCGTTCAGCATCCGCGCACGGCGGCGGTTACGGGTTTGTTCGGCGTTTTTCTGCCGGTGGTGCTGCGAGACGCTGGCAAGCAGATGCTCCACCAGTACAGAATCCGAATCTTCGCCGAATTCAATGCTGGGTGACGCCAGCTTGGCACCGACTTCGGCAATCGCGGTGCGCAAATGGATATGTGCTTCCATGCCACGCGCAAGCCTGCTCAAATCGTCGATGATCACCGTCAGATTGTCTTTGCGGTGCGCACGCAGGAATTTAAGCATGTCCTGCATGCCGGGCCGGTCGATCAGCGAGCCGGACTGCGAATCCTGAAATACCTCGATCACCTCGAGATTGCGGTAACGGGCGAATTCACGGCAGCGCGTGGCTTGCGACGCAAGGCCGTCTCCGGCCTTGGTCTGCCGTTTGGTGGACACTCGGCAATAAATCACGGCTTTATCCATTGGGTTTGCTCCTTGTGCTGGTTTGTATATCTGTATTTTGATCGAGCTGTTGTTCCACCTCGTTCAAATTTTCATCGGTTTCGTCATTGAAGGTTTTGTACAATGACGGCGGCATGATCATCTGCACCGCGTCCATTTCCAGATTGAGATCGCATAATGTGCGCATCATATCCCACAGGATCAGCAGGAGTTCTTTTTCCTGTTCGGGGGTTAATTCCAAATCCGTCCAGTCGGCGCGGTATGTATCAATATCCAGTACCGGGACAGGTATGGCTTTCTGTTTGCTTTTTTCCTGTGTTGTCGTTTCGTCGTTCATGGCATTTTCCTTATGGCAAGGCCCTGCCTTGCGGTTTATCGATTCATCTGTCGTGCCCCTTCCTGTCGTTTAAAAAAACACCCAACACGAACAAAAAGAGAACATATTTTCCTTGAGTTGGCAATTAAAAAGTGCCGCAACCGCCGAGTTTTCCGGGGTTAAATCCGGTTTTTCCGCGACCGTTTTTCAAATCAACCGGCAGATCGAACCTAACGTTCCGGCACGTGCTGCACAGGCGCTTGCGCTTCATAGTCCTGTTGTTTGGCGCGTTCGGCCTGTTCAATCATCCGCCGTTCCTCGCGTTGCCGTTCCAGATCGACCATCCGCGCTTCACGCTGTTCGCGCAGCCATGCGCGGTTAAACGCTTCGCGGATGGGCGCTTGTTCGTGCTTGGGGCGAAGCTCGGGAAACGGCTTGTCCCGCTGCACCATCTCAGAGCCGCGCCCGGTATGCTCGCGGACATCGTTGAATGCGCGGCGAGGTGACGGCGCTGCGCGGAAACCGGCGGGTATGTCACCCGCCAGTTCCGGGTGTTTTCCGGCGTAGCTTGCCGTTCGCGGAGGAACCTCACGGTTGGGATTTCTGTTTCCGCCGCTGTTATCGTTCGCGGCCATAATCGCGCGTCCGGGCCTGCTTCACCGGCTGACGCGCCTCCCGTTCGTCCTGATAGTCTTGCATGCGCTGGTCTCGCTGATCGCGCAGCGTGATACGGCCATCCACCGGCATGCTGTCCAGAACCAGTTCCGCGCCATGACCGTCCTTGTGATTCCAAAGCGCCCCGACCCTGTTCCAGTAGCCTTTGCCATCGGGCGATTCCTTCACCGAATAGGCAATCTGGTCGGGCTTGCGGCCCGTATTTGAATGTTCGTCGCTCATTGTGATATCTCCTTAAAATAAAATCGCCTGCATGAACCGTATCCGCCCCGGATGCAGGCATGCCGGAAAGCGGGTTTGTAAAATCACAGTGTTTATTTTGGATTAAGGTTCTATGCGCCGGTCGATGATGACGACGACCGGGCAGGTATCACCGTCATAGCGCTTGACCAGTCCGCGACCGCCCAAGTAAACGCAATCGTTCATGTCTTTATATGCCCCGTAATCCTTATATGTGTACCAGACCAGCAGATGCGGCCCGACCGGCGAGATCACCAGCACGGCGATAAGAATGACAAGCCAGTGGCGTAGCACATAGGCGATACCGCGCAGCAGCATCGAGAGCCATGACAGCGGACGGAATTTTCTGGGTGAATAGGTTTTCATGTTTGTGACCTCCTATAATCTGATTTTGACTTTCTTCTTGAAGGGCTTGCCGTGGAACGGGTTGATGCCGACTTGCGAACGCCACGGCTCGATCTCGGCATAGGACACCGGCTCGAACAGAATCGGGCGGTGCTGGCGCACGAATAAAATGCCTGCTCTCATGCGCCGGATTTCATCGGGCGTGGCCAGAGGGCGGCCTGCTTCACTCAAATTCTCGTTCAAGCCGGGTTGATCGACAGAGCGGCTGGTGCCGATTGCCATCATGGATTGATCGCCCAGCATTTGCTTTGAGATAAGCTCTAATGTCTTGTGAGAGCGCTGACCGGGGAGATATTGTTGAATCTCACACTGGCTTAAGAGAGTTTCGAGGGCAGTTTTGCCGTAAACTCTTTCGAATGCGCTAAGGTCTTGAAATATAAGATGCAATCTCAATCCGTACGGTTCTTCTCCGGTCTTGTGTATGCATTTTTGTCTTTTTTCTGCCCTTCACTATCTGCGTCAGTCGCACAAATATTGGGCTGACGTAGATAGTGAAGAGTAGAAAAAACTGCCCTGAACTTGATGC
>JAGRFM010000228.1 GCA_020446045.1 Nitrosomonas sp. | reverse complement strand
TTATAATATAGTGGTAGTATATTTTAAAAAACTAACACAACAGGGCAAGATATGTGGAGATGGCCATCTCCACGCAAACTTTATTCGCAAATACTTTGCTCAACGTTGATCTTGCTCTACGAGGTAAACGGAAATGACAGTTTCAGAGCGCCAAAAAAGTGATGAAAAACGGAAGGCTGCTAATGGAAATCAAGGAACAAAGCGTGCTAAAAGTGCTAGGCGCGATAAGCGACTCAGAGTCCCAGTGTTACCGGAGGAAGAAATGATGATCAAAACAAAAGCCAGTGAAGCTGGATTAACGATTGCAGAGTATCTGCGTAATCTGGGCCTGGGTTATGCAGTTCCCAGCGTTATCGATAACCAGCAGGTAGATGCGCTGCTTAAAATCAACGCCGATCTGGGACGGCTTGGCGGGTTGATTAAATTGTGGCTTACAAATGACAAGCGCACGAAGTTCATCGGCAAATCACAGTTACATATGACTCTGGATACGATACGTGAGACACAAAGAGTGATGCTCAACGAAATTATCAAACTCAGGAAGGGATATTCGGAATAATCAAACTTACTTAAGCCGCTTAAAACCATGATCGCTAAAATCATCCCCATCAAATCGATACGCAAAAGCAACTTCTCTGCTTTGGTGAAGTATTTGACCGACCCACAAGGCAAGAGTGAACGCCTCGGAATGGTATCCGTTACCAATTGCTACACCGATGAACTGACAGCAGCATTGTTGGAAATCCAGAACACGCAAGAGATGAATAAACGTGCCAAATCCGATAAAACCTGTCATCTGGTACTGAGCTTTCCTGAGGGAGAACGGTTATCCAATACCCAACTGAATGAAATAGAGGAACGGTTTTGTGAAGCACTGGGATTTCGTGAACATCAACGCATCAGTGTCGTGCATGACGACACTGATAACCTGCACATCCATATTGCGATCAACAAGATTCATCCGCGCAAACTGACGATCCACAATCCCTATTACGATTACAAGAAAGTCGCGACGCTGTGCGAGCAGATCGAACAGGAATATGGGTTGACCCAGGTCAATCATGAAACCAGGATTGATAAAACAGAGCGAATCATCCAGGATATTGAAGCCAAAGCTGGAATTGAGAGTCTGCTCGGTTGGATACGGCGCGAATGTCTTGATGACATCAAGCATACAGATTCATGGCAGGATTTACACCAGGTGCTGCAAAACCATGGTCTGGAGATCAAGGAACGCGGTAACGGCCTGGTGTTTGTCTCCGGTAACGGTATTGCTGTTAAGGCGAGCACTGTTGACCGCTCTTTATCGAAACCCAATTTAATCAAACGGCTGGGTGCTTTTGAACCGGTTATAGATACACCACAAGCCAATACTCAAAGTACTCAAGCAACAGAAGCAAAAGCCAAACACTACCAACTCAGACCGCTGCAAGACAATGTTAATACTTCCAGATTGTATGAGCGTTATCAGCGACAACAAGCCAATGCAGCCTCATGGCACAAAGAACAGTGGCTTAAATTGCGGCTACAGCGTGACCTGTTAATTGAACGCGCCAAACACGAAGCTAGCCCGAATATTGCATGAAAAGAAGAGGCAATTCCTGTTAAATCTTTTATAATTCAGTTATCTACACCGCATAAAAGAAAGGAATTGCCCGTGACAGATTGTACCCAGAGATCGTTTGATTTTCC
>JAGRFM010000227.1 GCA_020446045.1 Nitrosomonas sp. | reverse complement strand
TCTTCTCCGGTCTTGTGTATGCATTTTTGTCTTTTTTCTGCCCTTCACTATCTGCGTCAGTCGCACAAATATTGGGCTGACGTAGATAGTGAAGAGTAGAAAAAACTGCCCTGAACTTGATGCTGATAAAGCAAAAAACCAGCACTTGCAGAGACTAAACAAATTACAGTTATTCAGCATGTTATGTGCTTTATATATTTAGTATTTATACACAAGACCGGAGAAGAGCCATCCGTACGATCTGCCCCATGTAAGCAGATTTTCCAGCCCGTTCACCTTGTAATTTGTGGCCTCATCAAGGATGTAATAAACGGGACGACCTTTATTCTCATGGCGTTTTACCGCCGTCATGCAGCACCATTGCACCAGATCGATAAACGCTTTGTAGGCTTCCATGCGGCTGGCATCGGCTACGATGAATAACGTGGTGGGTTTATCACCTTCTTTGAGATCGCTCATGCGGAAGGTCGAGCGTCCCATTGCCGGAGCCAAGCGACCAAATGCAAACGGTGCCAACGCTTGCTGGGCACCTGTAATGAAACTATCGAATGTACGATTATCACCGCCCGACATAAGCGCAATCAGGTTTTTTGCTCTGGCTCTGACCAGAGCGGCAAACTCGGCAACATCCTGCGGATCGTGCGCTTTTGCCCATTCGGTTTGTTCAATCGGAAACGGGCCGTCAGGATGCGGTTTGCCTTCGATATCGACACCGGCTACCCATCGCGCCATATCTTCAAGACGGGTGCGGTCTTCGATTAATAACGCTACGGAAGAAAACGTGGCATCATACAAATCCACCATAGATTCATACAAAATGCCGTTTGACATTAAATCTTTGCTTCCTATTCGGAAGTAAGTGTTTTCCCCTTCCTTATCACCGGGCTCCGGCAGAATTTGGGTGGTCAGCTCACGCAAATCATCCATCACATCCCTTAAGCCACCGGGACGCGTGAGATCGTCGGCAATAATATCCAGCGGGTTGTAAGAATCGCTTTGCTCAATGATTTCTAAAAATAAATTACCGGGGTTGAGGATACGGACGATTTCGCCGCGCGCTTCCAATGCAGCCTTCAACATGCACAGCAATTCGCCCTTAAAATCGGCCACAACTTTTGAATGCAAAATACTGAAAATATTGGTAACTACAGTATTTATGCCCTTACCTGATCCGGCAGGGCCAAGAGTTAAAGCATTGGAAACGTAATCGAAAAACAGAGCGGGCCGGGAACCGTCCAGCGCACGGCCCCAGAACGGCCCGGTTTTTTTATTGGTTAACGAATGTTTATAATTTTTAACCTTCGCCCATGCGGAGGTGCCGTGTTGTCCTGTTGCCTTGCGGCTGGAAACAAAATCAATAATATTTGAGATGGTTTCCAATAGCCGGATAACCGTATGTAAACAAAACAACGCTGCAAAAAAATGAATAAATGCAGAAAATCCGTCAATTTGGCCGTTCACCAGCGGCGGGTTCAGGTTCATCGCCCACCACACCAGCCCGGCTGCTATGCCTGCAACCATAAGCAGGCTGGGTGGTGGTTGATTGTTGGGATAGTGTTGATGCATGATTAATGCAACTCAGTAAAAACCGTCCAGCCCGTTAAAGGTTGGATCGCGCTTCAAAGGTCGCACCGGCTCTTTCCATCCACGCAGACCATGCATCTGTGATGTGTCTTTTCTCAGGCCGTTGCAATGCGCCGTTGACGCCTAAACCGACACCGATAAACTCCACATGGCACCCCGAAAGGATGCCGGGTGTCGGATCGGGAAGCGGTTTTTTGTCGAGAACAAATTGCTTACCTGTCAATTCCGCCGAATGCTCGATGCCGTCGGTATAGACAATCACCTTGGCATTACCGGATGCGCACTGGAATTCCCGGTGGGATTCTTCCAGAAAAGACATCAGGCGGGTTTCGTTTTGCGGGTTTTTTGCCGCTTCTTCGGCTTTCGCAATAATGGCTTTTTCCAGCGCGGCCCCAACTTGCGAAGGCCGCATACGCGCCGACAGTTTTACACGTCTGGTGAGCTGGAAATTGCTCAAGCCGCCATCACCAAAAGTCATGACAGCAACGGTATCGCCTGATTTCAGGCCTGAAACCACAACTTTCGAATGCGTTGCAGCGGCATCACGGAATGTTTTAACTTCATTCGGGTTGGACGAAGACCCATCCAGTGCAATGGTCACATGCATAGGCGTTTGTGCATAGCTTGTACCGCCCAGTGCTGTCAGTAAAGACAATGTAGTGAGTTTCATCTTGAGTTTCATCTTGAGTTTCATCTTGAGCTTCATGATTTGGTTCTCCTTTATTTAAGATTGCGGTCGATTACACTGCGAATGTTTTTTGCAGTAAGTGTTTTGAGGGTTTCAATGCGGGGTTTGATATGCCCCAGATCAGGCTGTTTACCGAAAAACCGGCTTAACGCTGAATCCGGCTCGTCATTGCCGGTTTGTAACGCAGGATTGTTCTCGATTGCCGACTCGGCGCGTTGTACGAATTGACCGGCCAGACCGGCGATCATCAACGCCGCCTTGTTTCTGAGCGCACTGTCAGTCCAGTTTTTAAGCCGGTCGTATGCTTTTACAGTTTTGGGATAGATGTTGATATCCGCTTGAAATTGCGTCCATGCCTGTTTGGCGATCTTCTGGTTGGACAGGGCGTGATAAATGGTTGAGGCATTGGCGAAGATCGTGCCGATGCACTGGCCGCCTACAAACAAACCCATTATCGAAATGCCCATGACGCCTGCGACAAAAAACGGCGCGGCAAGTACCATGTTGTCTTGCAGCCACGTGACGATAGCTTGTCCTACTGAACCGGCATCGGCCTGTTCCACCGGCAACCCGAAAATCGTATCGGGTGTGCCTGTGGTGGCCGTGGCAACCGCGCCGGGAAATAGCAGTATGCCCAAGAACAGACCACCAGCCAGTACGTAAAACGGAGCGAATATGGTGCTGAGATTGCGGATCATGCGCACTGGCCATGCATCTGGATGATCCTTGCTGATCCAGTGGTAGGTCAGCATGGCGACTATCGCCGTCAACGATAATAGTCCCGCCGAATGTTCCACCACCGGGTCTTCGATACCTTGAAGCAAGCCGCTAAACACACCGTAGGCGATTGCGACTTCGATTCCGGCAGCACAGAGAAAAACCAACAGGGACAGAGCTGTCGGAAACAGCAGCCATAGTGCCTGTTGCGCCGCCTTTTTTATATGATTCATGGCAACGGCGACATAAGTGTATTCTTTGTCAGTCATTACCATGTGTTTGATTTCTTTCATGATGATTTACTCCTGTTAATCGCGCTTATGCATCAATGCGCGGATGGTTTGCGGAGAACCTGAACCGGGTGGACTGGAAATCGGGCTATCCGGGTAGGCAATGCTCAGTATCAGATGCACATTCACCATGATGCGCCGCAGTGAATCGGCCATTTCCACCTGCGCCGTATCAATGGCGCTTTGATGCTCATCCGCCAGCGCCTGATAAAGCTGGATGCATTGGGCTTCACTCGGTGGATTGAGGTCGTTCAGACCTTCATTGATTTGCTGAAGAATGGTTCCGACGGATGGTGATGCATCTGAACCAAACGAGGTTGGGGTTTTCATGCGCACTCCTTTCGGACGTGGGTAACATCCGGTTATATATTTGCCGCTTGTGGCGACTCATGATTTAAAAAGTGGAAGTGTTAGGCCGCGCTCATCAACGGCCCAACCGGAAAATAATGTATTCACTCATCCATACGCCCGGAGGACTGGTTCATGGCCAGCCTCCATCGTCATCGAACGTCCAATGCTGTGTTGGGGTTATGTCACTGGCATAATCCAAGATAATTTGCTCCCAATCACCGGACAGATAAGTCTCAATCTGAAAATCGCTGTAGCTTTTCGCAATTGCATGGAACTGGATACCGTTCTCAGTTTCGACTTCAATATGGGCATCACCATTGGCATCATCGATACGCACTGTTGTATGCGTATCAACCACTGCGATCCGGGCAAAACTATCACCCGCTTCATATTCGCCATCACCATCGACAATCGTGACAGCGGCGCGGATTAATGCTTTTGCTGTCGTGTGACGAATTTTATTTAGTGCGGTGTTTTCGTTAGTTCTAAGCGCTGTTATATTGTTTTCGAATGGTTCTATGTCATACGACATTTTTAATCCTTCTTGTCTTTTGTGTATTGCGTATGTGGTTTTTTGAAAAACTGTCAGGGCCATCTCACAAAATGCGAGGTGGATAAGCCAACATGGCGGCTAATGCGGCTTATCCCGCATATTGGTTTGTTGGCTTCTTCACACATATTTCCTCGCTTCAAATTTTTTAAAAAACAACATCATGGTAGCGATATATACGTGTACTTGTTGTCCGGCGTGTGTACGCGGATTTGTACGGCGTACAAAACAAGCACCAAAGAAAAATCAGCTTATCAAATCGATGACATATCAATCTGTTACCTAATAAGCTTGCGTGCAACACAAATGCTGTGCTATGGAAATAAAGTGCCCTGAAGCGGGCTAGGTGCAACTCAGGCCGGGAATATGAACATTGGCACGGAAACAGAAAACGAGCGCGGAATCATTGAAAGTAAAAGTCAAGGATGGTGAAATCCATATTATTTTTAACGCGAAAGGTTGGAATATCAAACATACGGAGCTATTACGTGGAGTAATTAGAGATGCGGAGAATCTAGGTATCCCTGTTGTCGATCACCTAGAGGTTACTTTTAAGGAAAAAGCTCGGGAAACTGAGAGACCAGAAAACTATGAGCGTTGGATACGTCTGCTTGACAAACTGGCTGAGGCTGAGCAGGCGGATCAAAGTGATGATCCTGATATCGGTTCTCCGAGATAATATTGATAGCCAGTGCTAACAGGCAATTCACAGGAACTTGATTTCTCGATATAGTACCCATTGTTCTGCTTGGTAAATCTCAAAGGATAGGGTGTGGAACGAAAGAAAAAATTCACTGAAGCGTCAATTATCAATAAAGATTACATAAAGCTTTTTGCAGAAATAAAACAATGCGGAATGCGTGCATGGGACAAGAGAAGCGAGAAGGAAAAGCAAAAAAAACCAGTTATTTTCATTGAGCACACTCAATACTCTTCCTACATGGTTCTTGATTTTAAGAACCTCTACAAATATTTAATCAAATTGTTAGGCGGAGATAAACGCCGGAAGATAGATTTTGTAGATGCCATAAATAATTCAGGAGTTTCGTGGACAACTTTTCGTCAGGGGCAATCAAGAAACATATCGTCAGATAATGTGAAAACTGGCTTGGAAGCTGCCGCTGAATTCTTCAATATTGCACTCATTGAGCTTTTAGCGAATTTTCTTGTTGATTGTGAAGATGATGGTAACAAAGTACGACTTACCGCACATGCGCAGTACGAAGAAATTATAAAAAGCTTTATTCGTAAAGCGCCTGAACTGGTTAGGGCATTGGAAACGGATTCAGCGCAAACTTCTAAACAAGAAATTCAAAACCAGCCACCTAAACAAGTAGTTCCTGCAAACAGACAAGGAATTGAACGTGTTCAAGGTGCAGAAAAATGGCTTGATCCCTATAATTTTGATGAGCTTCCGTTTGTTGGGCGTAAAAAAGAAATTGAATTACTCGATAATTTTATTAAGTCAGACGGTCAATTTAAAATCTGGGCTATTACCGGGCCTTCCGGTTCGGGCAAAACAAGACTTGCTTGTCAGTGGGCTTATGAATCCAAGGTGCTAGAAAATTGGGATTGCCGTGTTCTGCATAAAGAAGACCGTACTGATCTTGAAAAATGGGCGAGTTGGACGCCAGACAAACCAACATTGATCATTATAGATTACTTATATGGTTTTGAAAAAGTGGTTCTAGAATTGATGAGACACCGCTTGGAGCCAACCGACTCAAAAGTAAGATTACTTCTTCTCGATCATGTATTTCCAAAGCCTTTGCATAGTGATAAGCGTTGGGGATTTTCCGGTGATGGGTCAAGCCTCAACCATAATGAAAAATATTTTTTTGATTTAGAACCGCTCGATTTAGCTAAAAAATCCGATCAGACTAGAGAATCTGATCAAGTAGAAGTTATCAGATCAATTATTGCGCATCGTGCCGGAATAGATAAAACAAACCCTCAAATTGAGAAAGCGCATGATTATCTATTAGGGATGGAAGACCAAAAAGCATACCACCCGCTTTTTGCCGCACTTGTTGGAGATGCGATCAGGTCTAACAAAGATTTTTCGGCATGGAACCGCCGGGAATTGATCAATTACTATCTTTCTGGAGAAAAGCGCTTGCCGTGGGAACACAAAGACTTAGGCTTGCATGGAAGATGGGCATCACATTTTATTGCTATAGCAACGGCGCGGCGCGGAATACGCTATTCCGATCTTATCGAAGCCACTGAAAACTGTTTATTCGCACCTGAATATCTGGATAATGTACAAGAAATTTGTCAGAAAGTTATTGCCGACAACGATGAAACCACTTTAGCACCTTTCGAACCGGACATTCTTGGTGAGAGTTTTTTTCTGAATTTTCTCCAATTTATTAAAAAACCCGTAAACATTAAATTTAAGAATGAATTCCAGCATGTATTGACGGCAGGAAATGAGGACACACAGACAGAAGACGCCGTAGTATTTATTGAATTCATTCAACGTCTAACACGAAACTTGCTCAATGACGATCAAAGTCAGGAAGAAACACAAGAGCTATGGAATACGCTTTTTGATTTTATGTGTCCTTCGCAGTTTGAAAACGCCGAGCCGATCAGCTGGTCAGTTACAGCTGCAATTATAGATATTGTTGATGAAATACAAGACCAGTTTCCCGAAGAAAGGTTATTGACGCTGCTAAGCCGAGCTAACCCTGCTGTTTTTTATCAGGTTCATAATTCCAGCCTTTTAGAGACTTCAGTTTTGTGTTCCATGTGTTGGTTCGAGTTAACAAGCAAATTAACAAAAGTAAGACCTAAATTTTCTGAGGAAATGTTTGCATTGTTTGATCGATATACACAATATAATAAATACGGAGAGACGCCTTTCATTCTTGCAAGTGCGTATGGATTTTGCGAAATTATCAATGCATTCATAGACCATGGAGCAGACATTGAAGCAACAACTTTTGTTGGTCATACCGCACTAATTTATGCATGTGCTTCGAGTCAAATTGAAGTTGTCAAGCTACTACTTGATGAAGGAGCGGATATTCATGCTTCCGATAATGTAGGTAGTACCGCACTTCACTGGGCCAGTGGCATTGGCCATGCTGAAGTGGTCAGGCTGTTGCTTGATAAGGGAGCAGATATTCATGCAACCTATATAGACAATATGGCACCACACTCTGTAGCAGATATTCATGCAACCTATATAGACAATATGGCGCCACACTCTGTCTGTAGCGACGACCGCGTCGACGTAGTCAAGCTGCTGCTTGATAAAGGTCCAGATATTCATGCAATCTATACTAAGGGCAATACGGCACTTCGCTGGGCTAGTTGCAGCGGCCACGTCGACGTAGTCAAGATGCTTCTTGATAAAGGTGCAGCTATTCATGATACTGATAATGAGGGCTGTACCGCGCTTCACTGGGCTAGTCGCAATGGCCATGCCGAAGTGGTCAGGCTGCTGCTTGATAAAGGTGCATATATTCATGCTACCGATAATAAGGGTCTTACGGCGCTTCATCGGGCCAGTAGTAATGAGCATGTTGAAGTTGTCAAGCTACTGCTTAATGAAGGAGCGGTTATTCATGCTTCCGATGAGTAGGTAGTGCCGTGTTTCTCTGGGCCAGTGGCATTGGCCATGCTGAAGTGGTCAGGCTGTTGCTTGAAAAAGATATGAATATTATCCATGTGCCGGCAAAGAAGGTGATACAGCGCTTATCTTGTCGTATTGTGGGCACAGTCAATATCGCCGCACCGATACTGTAAAGTTGTTGATAAAGCGAGAAGCCCGAATTGATGTTATCAATAACAAAGGACGGACAGCTTTATCAATTGCTAAAGAAAAAGGAGACAAGGAAATAATCAATTTTTTAGTTGGTTGTGATATAAAAAACTAGAATCCTCACAATCGCTGAAGCTTGATTTAACCTCTCATTAACTCATTTCTGTTAAACGTAAAAGGGCCATTTTGCATATGTAATAACGCGCTGTGCAAGTCGGTATTAAAGGGAGGCAAGGACAATGGAGCATGTGCCTGAAATTTTATTGGCAGCGATCAAGAATAACAGCGTTATTCTTGATCGCCGGTATGCGGTAGTATACCGGGCTTTTTCGGCGGTGCGGCTTTCAACCAGCGGGGCCGCCAATGGTTAAGCCGACTGACGCAGGGCTACTGGTTTACGGCGGGTTAACAAACACCTTCATCCATTGCGACACGTGCCTGTCTGACGAAGATTTTAACCGCCTTCGCCAACAAAAATTCACCGAAAAAGAAAACCACACTTTGCATGGCCAGCTCAGCGGCTCCGTTACAGGCATGATCGAACACGGCTCTGTCGCCAGCAATACTCAATCCAGACACATTGAAAAACGCGAAGCCGAACAACGCCGGATGGCGCGGTTTGCTGAAATAGCTGAGCAACTCCGCGCATCTATCGAACAGATGGAAGCCGATATCAGAGCGATGGAAGAATTATTCGAAAAGCGTGACGGCGATGCATGGCGGGAAAAGCTGGCGCTTAATATTTTAGGCGCAGATGATATTCCGCAGCAGGAATCCGGCGAAAATATTAACGATTACCGCAAACGGCTGGAACAACACCTGATCAATGAAATGCTCAACCCTGACGGAACGATCAAGGGCAAGTATAAAAACGATTCCCAATATAGCGATTATGCAGAATGGGCGCAAAAGCAGTTCCACCTCAATAACGCCAAAGCGATTGCCGCAGAGCTGGATGATCACAGCACCAGTTCGCAACGCCGGGAGCAACTTCTTGATGAAATGCGGGAACGTGGGTATCTCGAAGAAATGACCTTTGCTGATCGAACCACTCAAAACAAGGATACACAGGCGTCAATGCGCGATCTTGCAGACAATCGGCGTGACGAAATGCTATCGCGGGCTCGATCTGCCGATGCAGCTATGAAATTCATGTCATAAACTACTGGAACAATGGATTCGTATTTGCCGCCCGCTTGGCTATTGCTGGAATTTGTTCACGGACATTGTCGATCATAAACAACCCCTCCGTACCACCACGAATATGAAACGTAATACCGGTGGCCGGTGCGTCATTTTGTTCGAAGAAAAATTTAATATTCGCCATACCATGTACTGCAAAATCGCGTGTGAGCACGGTTTTGATTTGATCATCCGTAACGACTGGCTGTGTTCCCATGGCAACCGCAATCCCTACACCGTTCGGATTTTTCTCTGACCACTCGCTACCGGCAACCATCACACAAGGCTGTTTCCAGCAGGTGATATAGTCTTCCTTTGCGGACAGCAACGTTTCTTGCGCGTGCGCAGTGCCACCGACGAAAACTACTACAACAAAGCATAAAAACACCAGATAACTGAAAAATACATTATTTTCCAGTACCTTGCACTGTGACAAAAGGGAACCATTTTGTCACAATTCACATATTCAATTGCGGATGAATAACAATCGGTTTTCCGGTGTTTTTCTGCCGCCGTTTTTCATTTTTTTATTGATTGAGGTCAATTATGAAGGTAAGTCAGAAGGGTTCCTTTTTGTCTATCGTTAAAGGAGTGAAATGGATAAAGAGCGCAATCACATACTGGAAAATTCTGGCCGCATTATCGGTTATGCCCGTGTTTCAACGGATGACCAGCACCTCGATCTTCAGCTCAATGCCTTGACGCTGGCCGGGTGTGATCCCATTTTTGAAGACCGGGGCGTATCGGCCACGGCCAAGCGGCGGCCCGGCTTTGAGCGGGCATTGTCCGGTTTGCAGGCTGGTGATGTATTTGTAGTCTGGAAAATGGATCGCGCTTTCCGTTCGCTTAAAAACGCGCTCGATATTCTGGAGGAATTTGAGAACCGCGCCGTTGCGTTCCGGTGCTTGACCGAAAATATCGACACCAGCACCGCAATGGGAAAATGCATGTACCAGATACGCCATGCGTTTTACGAACTGGAACGGAACCTGATCAGGGAACGCACCAAAGCCGGAATGGAAGCGGCCCGAAAGCGCGGCGTACAAATCGGCAGGCCGAGAAAACTGTCGTCCCGTCAGGTTATCCATGCGCAAAATCTGTTACAGCCTCAATCCGGTAAAACTCCGGCACAGATTGCCGGTGAATTTGGTGTTTCTCCGCGCACCATATACCGCGCTCTTTCACAATATGCCGACACCAATGAAGGAATGCTACTCAATGCGGAATAATCAACGCGAAATTTGTCATTACCGCACCTACCTGAAAATGTACGGTGAAATGATGCAGGATTTATCCGTCAGTGACGCGTACATTGCCAAACTCATCGACAATAACGGGTTGGATGATTTTGAAACGGGCCTGCGTAAGCTTATCGAAAAATCACCGAAATATTGATTGTCGTATTGGCGTCCCACCTTCTATGAAAATCGCTATAAATGCTCAGCTTCGGATAAGTGGCATACGCGTTTTTTATGAAATGAAGCGCATTTGCACAAATCTTTACAAAGTATTAAAACTGTAAGCGTATGATATATATGCGTTATGGAGATATTAAAATGAGTGAAGAGCAATTTACATACAAATATTTCTCAAATGGCTATGTGCCCGTTAGGGTTTCAATTGATGATAAGGGGCGTATGAGGGGTGCAGAGGTTCCCGACAGGGAAACTACCGGCTTCAAGTTTGAGCATTCATGGCTAACAAAAATCGGTGGTGATTTGACGGACGAGGATGTTTTAGAGATTGGAAAAGAAGAATTTGACAAAATGGTTGCCGATTTTATGGCGCAAAAAAAAAGTGAGCCCGAACCGCCGCCGGAAATAAGCGGTATGGGATAAAACGATTTCAGCAACCAAAAAATATAAGCTGAAATAGCGAAAAACAGGGTGTGTAATGGGAGACGGTATAAAACGGCCACAGCCGGATTTATCCTTTGATGAACTATATCAGCAGGCACAGACTTCTGTCCCTGTGTTGGAAAACACAGGGCAATCCATTCTTGATCGCTTAAAAACACAAAATCCCGAAATGTTTGAAGGCGTTGTTTTTGAGGTGGGGCCGTTGAAAGCACCTGAACGCGCCTTAGAAAAAATCAATAGTGATTACGGCGGCGATCCCCGGCAAATAAAAGATTTGGTGCGTGGGCGCTTCGTTGTTGACACACCGGAGCAAATCGTCGCGATCAAACAAGCCATTTTAGAAGAGCTGGATGTGGATTCCATGAAGGATAAATATCTGGTGCCAACTGAAACAGGCTACCGCGATCTTAATACAAAAGTTGCTCTGGAGAACGGGCATATCGCTGAAATTCAGGTTCAGCAGCGCGATATGATGCGCGTGAACAAGCCTACGCACGATTTTATGGAAGAGATACAGGAAATAGAACGGCGCGCTGAAACAGAAAGTAGGCTTTTTACACAAGAAGAAAATGTTAGATTGGATTCATTAAGAAATCAGGCCAAAGAACTCCACGCTGCCGCCGCTTATGATGGCGATCTGAATTCACTCGTAAAACCAGAACTTAGGGAACAGTTCTCCTATAAGGGTGAGCTTGACGCCAAAGGCAGCGCTCTTGGAAAAGTGGCTGAAACTTTCGGTCGCCTTGGTAAAAACGGCGGTCTTATTGCGGGTGTGGCTTTTGGAACATTATGCGGTGTATTTACACTTGCTGCTGGCGGGAACAGCGTTCAAGCCGCAGAAGTCGTTTACGAAGCAGCCGTTCCTTACGGTGAAACCTGCCTTGACGCACTCCGCGGCGATGTAGAAGCCATGGAACGCTCGGCCACAATTGAAACGGCTTCCAATATTGGCGCTGCGGGCGGCGCATTGGCGGGCGCAGCCATCGGCACAGCAATTATGCCCGGTGTCGGCACTGCTGTGGGCGCTGTGATTGGAGGCATTGGCGGAGGATTAGCCAGCGGCGAAATCACAGCGCTTGTTTATGATAATTTTGCAGCGATTAAAAGCAGCGCGGTTAAAGTTTCTGATGAAGTTGCTGATGTGTTTAATGTGGCTGTACGTGAAACGGCAAGTTTCTGGAATTGGATTACGGGCAATGACGAACCGGAAAATGGTTGGCTTTTGGCCCGCTTGCCAACAGAAATTGACGAGACAGCCGCACCTGAGCTGCAACATTTTGTTGAGATCAAGCGCCTGTTGGTTCAGGCACATGAGAAAGGTGCCGCTCCAGCCACGATAGGCAATATCGAGAAAATGTTCGACAGAGCCTATGATACATACGAGAAAAGCGGTGCCTTGGAAATGGCCGTTGCCTCTCTCGAACAGTGGGAACGCTCGGAACAAATGGCGCAACTCCTGATCGACAGCATAAAAGACAAAACAGACCATCCCGGCGAACAACCTGTGATCCAATCAAAAAATGATCTGGTCTTTGGCCGATGATTGCAACGATCAAACGGGTCTTGTTTGGTCGCTTCTCCATTTTGTGCTACAAAACGCTATTGTCCTACGTCGCTTCCCATTACACGCAAGCTGTGCGTTGTACTACAAAATGTTCCATTTTTCCACCCAACGCGCTTGGCAAGGGGGTTCGCTGCGCACCCCCGTTGCATCCCCCGGCTGCGGTGCATTCGGCATTGAGCCATCATGCACCATAAAATGTATCGCTGTATTATCACACTCGCCGCTTGGAAGAATTGTCTCTTCCTTCGCTATACGCATATTAAAAATGAATAGTCGTAAAACGCTCTTCAAAGAGATTAATTTACAACCTTTATCTATCCCCTCGAGCAGCCGTATACAGAGTTGATGCTATCTTTTGATTTTTCATCCCTGCATAACACTGGCATTCCCAATAGAACAATGAGCTAAAAATTTAGAAGCTTGACAATATATATTACCGCCGGTAATATATTCTTACCACTGGTAATAAATAGAGAAAATTATGACTATACAGGAATTGGAATATATTGTAATTCAATCTCTTAGAGATAATCTTGAGCTATCAGGAGAGTCGATCCCAGACATCACTAATAGCACTAAGCCAGCTTGTGATCTAGCTGGTTTTGATAGCCTCAGAGCTATCGAAGTCTTGATGAGCATTGAAGAAAAAATAGAATGTGAATTACCTCCTGAAAAAATTTTTTCAAATATTAATCTAGAAGATATTACTGTTTCATCAATGGTGAAATCAATCTATCAATTTACGAAGGAAAAAACAAAATGAGTAAACTAGAGATCGCCAATAGGCTGCGTTCTGCTAGAGAAATGGCCGGGCTTTCTCAAGGACAAGCAGCAAAACGGCTTGGAATGCATCGCCCTACTATTAGTGAAATTGAAGCAGGCCGTAGAAATGTTAAATCTGATGAACTGCTCAAATTGGCAAATTTGTATGGCGTTGAAATTACTTGGATAACTGAAGGAAAAGTGAATGAAGACAAAATTGATCAGTCAATCTTGGCCGCTGCCCGTGAACTAAGTTCGATGAAAGATGAGGATATTGAAGCTTTAATTAACACCATTAAAATGATAAAGGCTTCGGAGAATAAGGATGGAAAAAGTTAGGGCAACGCAAGTCACAGCTAAAGCGCTAAAAACAAGAAAAACCTTCTTAGGCATTGATCCGCACCTGCCTGTGTGCCCATACTCTTTATGTGAGGCGATGGGATTCGATCTTCGTTTTATAAAAATTCCTTCTTTTGAAGGTATGTATATTGGTAATAAAAATCTTATTTTAATTTCTGCTGAAAGACCTGAGGGGCGCAAACGGTTCACATGTGCTCACGAAATAGGGCATCACGTCCTTAAACACGGCACCGTGATTGATGAGATTCTGGAATGCGGCTCCAACAAACAGGAAGAACAAGAAGCTGATTTTTTTGCAAGCATGCTTCTGATGCCATCCTCAGCCGTAAATAGGACATTACTTCTCTATGGCATTACCGCAGATAGTATTACTCCGGTCGACGCTTATACGTTGTCCAAATATTTCGGCGTTTCATATCAAGCATTTGTGACCCATTTATACATAAATCTTCGATTAATCCCTTATAGGCATTATCAGAAACTTATCGCTTCCAAACTATCGAATATACGCCACTCCATTCGTGGGCTGGAAGTAAAATCACAAGTTTTTAATATTGGGAATTGGTGGGACGAAAAAGCGATTGAGCTTGAAGTCGGCGATCATATCGTATCCTCAAAAACACTTTCCGTAGATGGGCCGCAAATTCTTAATTCTACTTTGTCAGATTAAAAAATTTACACCAAAGCTCAAATATTATATAATAACACCTTGTTTTATATAAGTTAATCACGATTATGCCGTGAAAATACTAAACAGTCTCTCAAATATGCCC
>JAGRFM010000226.1 GCA_020446045.1 Nitrosomonas sp. | reverse complement strand
CATCAGGATGGCAATACAATGCTTAATAATGATTTTGCCAAACCGTATCCGCACTATGTGCAGATGGCAAAAGAGGTTGCTGGCATGGATTCCATCACATTGGAAGGCATGGTGCAACTTTGCATGATCAGACCCATGCAAAGCAAGCCTTTTGCCTGGGACTCAAGACAGCTAGCGGCATTGACTGCCTATACTGGCGTTCTACAAAAGAAATTTATTCCCGTCGGTGCCGCCGTTTCCAATCCCTGTGCTGCCAGAAACCCTTGTGCGTCAAAAAACCCATGCGGCATGCGTAATCCTTGCGCAACTTATCGATAAACATTTTTAGAAGCCAGAGCGTAGGTTTGCGATGAGGTGCTGCAATAGTACTTCATCATTTTTTTGGTGAATCACATGTTAAAAAACAAGAACGATCTATTTAATCAATTGCCGCGTTTACAGTTGGAACGAATGGCAGAAGCTGGCGCGCAAATTATTGAATGTTACCGGGTGCTGCAGAAAGCAGGACTCAATATCGTCGGAGAAGTTCTCAAGGGACAGGGCGAATTCTACGAACTGGAACATTACCCAAAAGATGACGTGTTTGATGGTGAGACGCACAGTCAGTATTACTATCACGCACATCGCTCCGGTGTACAGGAGCACGGCCATTTTCATACATTCCTGCGTCAGCCTGGCATGCCCTCCAGCCTTTCTCCAGTTCCTTATCATGGCTCTGAACCCTGGCCTGAAGACGGTGATGCATTGTCTCATCTTGTTGGCATTTCAATGAATGCTTACGGTTTTCCTATCGGACTGTTCGCAACCAATCGATGGGTAACAGCTGAAGCCTGGTATAAAGCCGAGGATGTTATAACCATGCTTGATCATTTTAAGATTGATCATGCGCATCCGTCTTGGCCGGTCAATTTATGGATTTCGTCCATGCTTGTCTTGTTCAGGCCGCAAATTGAAATATTACTGCGGCAACGCGATCAGATGGTTGCCGGTTGGGAAAGCAGATATCCGGGTGTTGACGCCTATGAAGACCGGGAGCTTGAGTTAACAGGTTTCACATCGATCAATGTGGAACAGCAGATCAAAAATGTTGTGGCAGCGATTGAAGTCTGTAACGAAACGAGTGTTATTGAAACCAGCCACGCTATTAAACCTTTTTCATTCGAAAATATCGCAAAAAGCAAAGAAAGACAACTTGCGAAGTGATTACAAATTCTAGGAGGCATTGCAACTATGAAATCTTTTTTTTATATCGTGATGAGCGTCGTTATTATTGTCTTGTCATCAACCGCGCAGTCAGCCGTAATTAAGGAACATTTCACCGAAGCGCGCTATAACGAACTACGTGAATCCGGCGCGGTTTTTCTGGTTGATGTGTATGCGACCTGGTGCCCCGTATGCGCCAAGCAACAAGACGTTTTGGCAACCTACGGTAAAAACAATCCAGAACTGAATCTTGCGGTTCTTGTCGTGGATTATGATACGGATAAAGAGTGGGTTCGTCATTTCAGAGCGCCAAGACAATCCACCTTATTGTTATATGCCGGTGAAGAACAGCTCTGGTTCAGTGTGGCGGAAACCAACTATGATGTTATCGCCAACCAATTAAATAAAGCCTTGCAGGCCGACAAAAGGTAGATATCGATGGGACTTGAACTGGCTTCAGTACCATTGGCTTTTTTTGCGGGCATCGTTGGCGTTCTTTCTCCTTGCGTATGGCCGCTGGTTCCCGTGATTATGGCATCGGCAGCAAACAGCGGACGTTTGGGGCCAGTATTTCTGGCACTTGGCCTGTCCATGGCTTTTGCACTGGCTGGCACCATTCTGACATTGCTGTTACTCAATCTTGGATTAAGTCCGGACGCCTACCGTTATGTTGCCGCCGCCTTGTTGATACTGATTTCAGTATTATTGATATTCAGACACTTGGGAGAATGGGCGAGTAACCGGTTATCGCTTTTAACCAGCCACTTCAATACCGCCGATAATAGCACTGCAAGTTCCGCAGTTGGTCAGTTTGGCATTGGCGCGCTGCTGGGCCTGGTCTGGCTACCCTGTATCGGCCCGACCCTGGGTGCAGCTATCGCACTCGCATCCGTTGGACAGGACATGGGCATGGCATTCGTTATCATGTTTGCCTTCGGCATAGGTACTGCAGCTGCTTTGCTCAGCGCGGCGGCACTTTCAGCCAATTTAATCAAGAGAATTCGACCGAACGTGTTAAAGCATTCGAATAGTGGAAAACGACTTCTGGGTATTATGCTGCTGACCCTTGGTGTAATGGTCTTTGCCGGTTTTGACAAAGTACTTGAAACAGCAGCGCTCAACTGGTTACCTGACTGGGCATTGTTTATTTGACTAAAAAAGCGCAGTAAATTTTAAATACTTTGTTCTTGACAGGCTATTTATAGACTTTTTTGTTGGAAGGAGCTCAAAATGAAATTCTATACTTCAATGCAATTATTTCTTGCGATACTAAGTATCTCTTTTTTATCTCATGCTGCGGAAATTAATACCAGTTTTGAATTCAACAACACCAGTGGTTCTTTCACACTCACTGACGAATCAGCTTCTGCGGTATTCATTGGTGGCGAAGCCAAATCGGTGGGTAATTTCTCACTCTATCATACGGGCTTAAACGCTTGGATGGTCTCGCCAGGCGCAACGGGAAACATTGATTTTAATCCACCTGCTGAACAACTCACGGTGTTTTTCCGTACACAGAACGGTAACAATAACAGCATACTCGAGCTTTTGGATAGTGCCGGTCAGATTCTAATCAGTTTTCCAGGTTCGTCTTCCAACTGGACAGAAGTTATCGCAAGCACGGCGTCACTGGGTAAGCCGGTTGCAAGTGTAATTTTGCGAAATGAATCAGGCCAGGGTTATGCCGTATTGGATGATTTGAGCGCTGTTGCTTCACAAATTCCGGCAAACAAGCGTCTGGAAGATCCGATTCCTGAATCGATTCAAAAAGGAACAACCCGGCTCAGACTCAAGCAAATTGCGGAAGGCCTGACTGCGCCGAATTGGGCGGTAGCCGCACCCGGAGACAGTCAACACTTATATGTAAGCGATCAGGACGGCAAGTTATGGCGCATCAATTTATCTGATAACAGCAAAGCCGTTTTTCTGGACATATCCGACCGACTTGTGACGTTAGGCGCATTTGGAAGCGGTACATTTGATGAACGCGGTTTTCTGGGTTTTGCTTTTCACCCTCAATATGCAGAAAATGGTCTGATCTATACCTACACCTCGGAACCGGCAACAGATGTTAGTGATTTTTCCACCATACCGGAGGGTTCGACAGCAAATCACCGCTCCGTTATCCGTGAATGGCGTTTGGAGTTTGACAATACGACGCAGAATCAAGCTACAGTAGCCGCGGAGCGTGTTTTGATGACTGTTGATCAACCGCAATTCAACCATAATGCTGGAGCGCTGAATTTTGGCCTTGACGGCATGCTCTATGTTGCTTTAGGCGATGGCGGCGGAGCCGATGACCGCGATGGGCAGGAATTTGCAGGCAGCCCGATGATTGGGCATGGAACAGACGGTAATGCGCAAAATACGGCTAATCCACTCGGTAGTTTACTACGGATTGACCCAATGGGAAATAACGCAGCAAATGGTCAATACGGCATCCCCGCTGACAATCCATTTGCTGGATCAGAAACCGTACTGAACGAGATATATGCTTACGGTTTTCGCAATCCATTCCGGTTTTCATTTGATGCGATAACCGGATTGCTGGTACTTGCGGATGTTGGACAAAACGATATTGAAGAAGTGAATCTGATTCAGGCTGGCGGTAATTATGGCTGGAGCACTAAGGAGGGTAGCTTCCGTTTTGACCCCAATGGAAATGATCCTGGTTTTGTGACCAGTGAGCCGGTTTCCGGGAACTTGATCGATCCTGTCGTTCAATACGATCATGATGAAGGTACCGCGATTATTGGTGGTTTTATCTACCGTGGCGAAACTATCAGCGCTCTGCAGCAGTCCTATGTGTTCGGTGATGTTGCCAGGACAGGCAATGGTGATGGCCGAATATTCTATACTCGTGGCGCTGAAATTCTGGAGCTCGATCTGACGCTGCGCGATACTCCCGGTTTCTGGGTGCTTGGTTTTGGTCAGGATGCAACAGGTGAACTCTATGTCCTTGGCAATGCAACTGGCATACCGTTTGAAACTACCGGAGCCATATATAAACTTGTACCCAACGCCGGTTTCAGTGGCAGGATACTCGATATACCGGCTGTCGATGTGATGCAGGGAGGTGGCAATGATGTGTATCGGGCGCAACTGCAAGCTGTACAGGGTAGCCAACCATTGCGTTTCGAACTGATTCAGGCGGAAAAACTGGCTGAAAGTTTTCGTGGAGATAATGCTACATTCGATCAAGAAACCGGTATCTTGAATATTCCGTTTGTTAATATTTCAAATGCAGATAATTCGGTATCGACCTATTCGGCGGAGCTTGAACTGATTCCCGGCTTGCCACGGTTAACTTTTGAACTGAAACAAGCGACCCTGATAAAATAATTGCAATTAGCAACTGAGAAACCGGATTGAGTAAAAGTCCATCCGGTTTTCGTCTTTTGCTTTATTTGGCTCGGTAAATGTCGGTTTGCGGATGAAACGCGTACCACGCGAACCAGAATAAAACAACGCCCGGCAGATGCTCCCCTTTCTCATCAAATGCTTCGGCGGATTGATGCCTGTGATTGTATCTGATCTGTACCCGGTGGCCGCCCAGCTGGTCATCAACCATGCCGGAACCTTTTGCCAGCTCTACAAATGGGTAAGCTTTGGCTTTTCCTTCCATTACTAACCCCAGCACCTGTTCCTTGGGGTGATAGCCTTCAGCGCGGAAGCGCACCGGAAACATGATGCTGTTATCCCGCTCATAACCATCGTAAGGATTGGCGAAGTAATTGCGATTAAAGCCGGTCTCCTGACTCAATACCAGCGTATCCGGATGGCGGGAGCGCCAGTCACTCCAGGTGGTATGCGTTACCGGCACGGCGGGAAGCTCGGTGCCTTTCATTGGCCCGGTCACGGCCTGTGACAGAATTTGCGACCATAATGATTGTGTTTGACGGTCGTACATCAATACATCGCTGTTATACAGCAATCCGGAAACACCAAATTGCAGATGCCTGCCGTTCACTTTGGCTTCGTTCGCCGTTCCGGAGCCGCAGAGTGGACAGTAGGTAATGATAATACCCTCATCGCCAAACCGGTCGTTAACGATTTCATGCCAGTTCAGAATGCGTAAAGGGTAAGCCTTGCTGATGCCGTTCCGCGTTAACGCCAGCACCCGGTCGCTGTCGCTCAGGTAACGGGCTTGGGTAGCGCTGACAAAAACAGGATTGTCGAGCGATGGTATACCGTCTTTCGGCGGGCCGCCGGAAAAAATTTCATTCTCGGGTATCAATGCGCCATCCAGAACAAAACCGTTCATGGTGGCGGCATGTGATTGCGTGATGGCTGCTGATAGAAAAATAATGATGAGAAAAATATGGTGAATGTTTTTCATAAACCACCTAATGCAATACGTGCGACAATATTGGGTAACAGCCCTCCATACTCCGCCAGGATTCGACTATATTGCGATACACGCCATAAGTGACCGCCGGTATAAGGATCACGCACTTCAACCATTGCCGCCATCACAAAGAGGCTTTTTATGAGATGTTTGACAGGGTTCATGTGTGTAGAATCCATAAGCACTTGCTGATAACAATCTGTTTGTTACATGTTCTTCTGGAGTTAAAACTATCTGTTGCTAAACCAAATATCACCATACCATGCTGTTGCCACAGCGCCTGTATTGTCGGTGTCGGTCATAATGGCTACGGCATCAACACGACTCGGTTCTTCTCCAAATAATCGCCGGTAATCGGCCCGCACATCGCGACTTTCCTTCATCCAGCGACCAACGTTAGCAGCCCCGGATCGTATGGCTATCATGCCCGCATTATTGGTATAAGCACTGAACCAGCTGCTATCAATTGGCTGCCTGTTAGACCATACATAGTTTATCGCGCGCGTGCGCCAGAACATGACGCCACCAGAAAAAACTACATAGACACGGGCTGGATAATCATCACCAGCTTTACTACGTTCATCATTTCCGGTCAGGATGTCATCCACTTTCCAGCTCCAGTTGAGCAGGGGCGTTTTATTTAGATCGATGCTGACTTCACGATATAATCCTGAAGCCGCCTGATGACTGTCAGCACGCAAAACCATGCGACCTTCTTCACGCTCAAGCGAATAGCGCGTCTCACCGGCAAATACTTTGGGTTGCCATCCATTGAAATTACCTTGAGAAAATCTGGCAATATCGATAAGTTCACTGGATGCCCATGTTGTCATGGACAGGCAAATGGCGATCCAGAGTAAATGTTTCTTCATACCTGCAATGATCGTGTATTACCCCATGAATGTTGAACGAAGATTAAAAATCTATTTCAACTTCCAATATATCTGCGCATCGATTAAAAACGATAAAGAGTTCCATGGTGCCCAAGGCTTCAAGCATTTCGGATTTTTCAACACCAAGATCGGACAATGCTTGGAGATCGACATTTCCGAGATCATGCCAGTTCGAGTTTGCTTTGCAGGCAAATTTCACCAGCGCTGTTTCCTTGTCGGTAAAATCGCCGGGCAGCATACCATCGCTTATTGCTGAAATTTCCGAATCACTGATTTTCATGCTGCGCAAGGCGGCGCGATGCGCAGCTACACAGTATTTACATCCATTATCCTGTGATATAAGGATTGCAATGGTTTCTTTAACTTTCCTGCGTAATTTCCCTTGCAGCATTATGGCTTTGTACTTTTCCCAGTTTGTCGCAAGTAAAGGCGGGTGCTCGGCATAAACTTTAAACACATTGGGAGTATGGCCGCCAAAAGTTTTTTCAATTTCCAATAAAACATTGGATGATGAATTGGGTGCTGTCTGATTGATTTCCTGCAACATTTAATTAGACTCCTTGTATACACGTTAAAAAGATCGTTGAGAATTGTTTATCTCACATCATCAATCACTGGTTTGTTTATCGCTTAAAGTCGCTGCAATGCGGCGCTTTGCTTCATCAGTCAACTGAAAATCAGGATTGACCCGGGATCGGCGAGAGACTTTCCGCAAGAAATCAAGCTGCTTTGAAAAGTTGTCACAACTGCGGCATAACAACAGATGTATTTTCAGCGAAAGGCTTTTCCAAAAAGGCAACTTCTCATCCATTGCCCGTGAAGCCAGTTGACTGGCTTGTCTGCAGTTCAACATTTATTTCTTACCTTTTTCTATCCAGTGAGCTTTTAAGCATTTAATCAAAGATAACCGTGCACGATGTATCAGTACCCACGCATTGGTCGGTGTGATTGTTAACTGCTTACAAATCTCTTCATTATTCATGCCATGTATTTCCTTGGCTATAAAAACCTCTGCCTGTCTGGGTTTTAGACCTGCCAAGCATTGCTGAAATATTTTCCAGAACTGTTTTTGCTGAAATGTCGATTCTGGATCAGGAAATGGTTCGGGTTTTTCAATCCAGCTACCGTTTGTCTTAAAAAGATAATCCAGGTTATCTTCATTATCCTGATCAATCAGTTCACTAAGGCTTACAACGCGCCCCTGTCGCCGGAAATGATCAACAACCTTGTGTTTGAGTATACTAGTGAGCCATGTCCGTACGCTGGATCGATTGGTAAAGTTTTCTTTTGCCGTGATGGCTGCAAGAAGCGTTTCCTGAACCAGGTCTTCGGCAACATGTCTGTCTTTTACTTTCAGAAATGCATAGCTATATAAATAGTCGCCATACTCATCCAGCCAGGTTTGTGGATTCAAATCGTCGCTCATTGTTGTCTCACAAAATTGTCCAAGGGAAGTTATTAATTAATCAGGTAATACCCTATTAAATTTTTCGCGCATCATTATTGCTATTACTTTGATCACAACATATGGCTTCGTTCTGTTTTGGTGGACAGACTGTACTTCCATAGGAACAAAATACACAGCAATCGCCAGGTTTAGGACGTATCAGTGAATGGCAACTTGTGCATTCATAGTAGTACATACAGGAATCAGAAGGCATCAATTCTGATTTAGTGAAACCACAAGAAGGACAAGTCAGATCGGATTCAAACACCACGGTTTTCATGACATATCTCCGGCATAAGGATTATGATGGATACCTAATCCTTTAGTCCATGCAACGTGCGTAGTTCATGTATCATCAGGCGTTCATCGCCTTTCCAAATACCGTTATTCCCAATATAAATATCGGCGAGCCCCTGATGTCCCACAATACGGCGGACAAAATTGATGATCGTATCGGTTACATTATCCGGGTTATCGGTTGCCGGAAAATGACCTGCGCGTGGAACATAACTGATCTGTACATCTTTTGTGCCAAGCGCATGTGCGAAGCGTTGTGTCTGTGCGGCTGGCATCATATTGTCATATTCTCCCCACATGATCAGTGTTGGTACAGTGATATTCTGGTACCTAACGCCGTTGGGGTTGCGTTGTGGATGATAAGGCAGCAGTAAAGCGGGGCTCAGAATAGCTGCCCTGTCGGAAAGGACACGCAGATTGTGCAATTTAAGACGCATAGTAGTTGATTTTGCGACTTCTGTAACACCATCATTTTGACTATTGCGCTCATAATCGATATCGACATAGGGAAAAGTCAGGTAGCGCAAATTATATTGATTGTACTTGGCCGGATCGTAAACCATCGACTTGAGAATCTGCGCCAGTGTCTGGTCAAATGCGGCAAACATCATGGCAAATTGGTTGTCTCCCTCTGGTGTGTTGGGAATCTCGGAAGCTCTGCCAATCGCCTGTATTTCATTAACCGGATAACCGTCAAAAGCAATCGGATCAACCTGTATCAGCGCCTCCAGACGGTCATTATGTCTGGCTGCATAATGCGAGGCGATACCACTGCCCCAGTCATCCGCGATAAAAATGAATCGGCGTCCAGGATATTCGTGCTGCATAAGCTTTTCGATGTAATCCACATCATTCACCCAATGCCAGCGATCATTCGGGAATGGATCATTTTTACGGCCATAAAGACGAGGTTTGGAACTTTCGCCCATACCGAGCATATCAATAGAAATCGTTTCGCAGAATCGTGATACCTGACCCTGGACTTCTTCCCATTGCGCGCGGTTAGTGGGTACGCCGTGTAAAAACAGAACCAAAGGGCCCTTATTACCCATTTTTGTCCAGGCTATTTCAAAATTATCCGACCAATCAGTTTCGGTGCTGTGCGGCCCGCCGACTTGCAGCAAGCCTTCGGTTGGCGCTTTATAATTGAATACGCCGTATTCCGGTATGCCCGGCGAACGGTAGATGGTTAGATCGGGTTTATTTCCTGCGGCCCGCACGGGTGAATGACTGAATGCTTCGTAAAGACTTGAATCATTCAATGCACCGGGTTTTGAATTCATAAGGTTATCCTTCACGGGTTAATTATTTATACAGTATATTTTTTCAAATATACATCATCTATGATCATCAATGTTACTCAATAATAATCTTTCTAATGTGATCGATGCTATAATAAATGTCAAGCAATTTATGAAAACTGTTGCATGCGGCCTGATATCGTTTAGTTGCGGTACAATCCGCTCATTGGGGGAACATATGGATGCGTAAAACTGAAAACTCAGCTGAATCGCTTTTAAACATCAAGCAGGCAGCAAAAATTCTGAATGCAAGTGAAATTTCTTTAAGACGCTGGACGGATGCCGGAAAACTGCCGTGTCTACGT
>JAGRFM010000040.1 GCA_020446045.1 Nitrosomonas sp. | reverse complement strand
GCCCTAATTTCCGATTGAGGGGATGTGAAAATGCCGAGACCACCGTTTTTTCCTCTGAAAGCCGCATGGATAAAGGCCTCTGAGAGAGGCGGTCGGGAAGGTGGGCCGAAGTCAGGCCCGTTAAGACGTATTTCGATATGTTGATTTGATCGATTCTCGTCGGGAAGGTGGGCCGAAGTCAGGCCCGTTAAGACCAATGAAAAAGGACACTAATAAGGTGTCCTTTTATTTTGCAGGTCATCGTGTTGCTGGTGGATTGAGTGATTGATTTGCATTGCACATGATAACGCTTGATGTTATTAGCGCAAGGCGTTATTCTGAGTGCATGATTAAGCGTTACCGTAATAAAGAAACAGAGCAGGCGCATAAGGGGATTTTCTCTAAGAAATTTCCTGCCGAGATTGCTAAACGCGCAAAAATGAGACTGGACAGAATCAACGCTGCCCACGAAATTGAAGACTTGAAAATACCGCCTTCGCACAATCTTGAATCACTGTCAGGTAATCGCAAAGGGCAATACAGCATACGCATCAATCATCAATGGCGCATTTGTTTCAGGTTCGAAAATGGTAACGCTTATGATGTTGAAATAATTGATTACCATTAGGATGAAAACACCATGACAACTACAATCGAACCCATTCATCCGGGAGAGCACCTGGCTGAATTTATCCGGGAATTTGGCATTACCCAATACAGGCTGGCAAAAGAAATTCATGTGCCTGCGCGAAGAATTAATGAAGTCGTAAAATGTATGCGCAGCATTACCGCTGACACAGCCGTACGTCTCGGAAGATATTTTGGCAACAGCCCGCAATTTTGGCTCAACTTGCAGTCAAACTACGATATTGATATCGCTAGCCGGAAAATAACTGAAACCATTACGCCCATATCTGTCGATTAATATGGAGGGCGTCATTATTGCCCTGGGTTTGCAATGACTGGCGATTGCCGCCGATGTACTTACGTTGAGACTGGTTGCCGGGTTAACGTGTATTGCCTGAATTCGCAATTGCCGATATGAATGTCGCGCAATTGATGATCCGCGATGTTGCCTTCAAAGTAGGCGATAAAAACCCGCAGGGTTTCTTCATGGGCTACGACCAGTAATGTTTTGTCGTTCTGATTGTTGAGCCAGTCGATAAACCGTAACACGCGCTGTTTGTGATCGAGCAGCGATTCGCCGCCGTTGATGCGCTTGTGCAGCGGGTCGCCGGCAATTGCGGCAAAATAATCCGCAACCGATTTGCCGTCGAATCCTGAACGGATGTCGGCGAGGTCGGGATGGGTTTCGATGGCGACTGAGTGGTGGTAGTTAACGATTTCAGCGGTCTGCCGCGTGCGAGGCAAGGGGGACGTGATGATGCGTTCAAAGGGTACATGGCGTAATGCCCGTGCTGCCGAATTTGCCTGTTCAATACCTTTTGGCGTCAGATAAACGGGTTGTTGCGGATCGTCGTTGCATAGCGATAAGTCGTTATAGTTTGTGCGCCCATGGCGCATAAAGTAGATGTTCATGTGATGGTGTTTCTGAGAACCCGTTCAAGATTCCACTGAGCAATTTGTCGTGAATGCAATACCCGCATGCAGAAAATCAAGCTGGTTTCGGATTTCCACCGGATTTCTCCTATGGATTTCGTTAATCCGGTCATTCTATGTTTAAATGGTGGGGTTACACAATTTTAATTCAATCAGGAGATTTTAATGGCAAAAGCGAGCGCGCGTCATATTTTGGTAAAAACCGAGGAAGAATGTAATCAGTTGAAGGACGAAATTGCCAACGGTGCTGATTTTGGGGAAATTGCAGAACAACATTCGTTATGCCCTTCGGGTAAACAGGGCGGTGCATTGGGTGAATTCGGGCCGGGCCAGATGGTGAAGGAGTTTGATACGGTTGTTTTCAGTGCGCCGGTTGGTGAAGTGCAGGGGCCTGTTCAGACGCAATTCGGCTATCATCTGGTGGAAGTGACCGAGCGCAAGGATTAGTGCTATTCATAATATTTGCTTTATGGATGAGCTGTGCGGTTGAAAAGGGGGAGCAATGAGGCTCCCTTTTTCTATGCGGTTTTCATTTTTCGCATTGAATCATGGAAGAACACAATACGGTAGATAAGAAAAAACGCCGGCAGGCGGTCAGGAAGGTGCTGCGTTTTGTTGTGCCCTATAAGCGCCAGATCGTGTACAGCCTGCTGGCATTGATGTTTACAGCGGCAATTACGTTGTCGATCGGCCAGGGCATACGGTTATTGATCGATCAGGGGCTGGCAACACAATCCAGAGCATTGCTGGAACAGTATGTGGTGATTTTTTTATGCCTGGTGCTGGCGCTTGCGGTGGGCACTTTTACACGTTATTACTGGGTGACCTGGCTTGGCGAACGTGTTGTTGCGGATATTCGCAACAGCGTTTTCAATCATTTGATTTATCTGCATCCGGGTTTTTTTGAAAAAAACCGCGGCCTGGAAATTCAATCGCGGCTTACCGCGGACATGACGTTGCTGCAATCGGTTGTCGGTTCGTCTGTTTCGTTTGCATTGCGCAATTTTATTATGATGATTGGCGGCGTCATCTGGTTGTTTATCACCAATGCAAAATTGACCGCGATTGTTTTGATTTGTGTGCCGCTCGTGGTGGCGCCGATTTTGATTTTCGGACGGCGGGTCAGGGGATTGTCACGGGAAAGCCAGGACAAGGTCGCCGCCGTCGGTGCGTATGTGGGGGAGGTGCTGGGGCAGATCAAAACCGTGCAGGCCTATAACCATCAACCTGTTGATCAGCGAAAATTCCATGAACATGTGGAGGAGGCATTTACCGTTGCCCGGCGCCGTATCCGGCAGCGGGCAATGCTGGTGACCATGGTTATTATCCTGGTGCTGGGTGCGGTGGGCTCGATGCTATGGGTGGGCGGTATCGATGTTATCGAAGGGCGCATCAGTGGCGGTGAACTGGCGGCATTTGTTTTTTATAGCGTTATTGTGGGTTCGGCTGTTGCGTCGGTATCCGAAGTGATCGGAGAGTTGCAGCGTGCCGCCGGTGCGGCTGAGCGCACGATGGAACTGCTGGAGGCGCCGAATGAAATCCGTTCGCCTTCGTCAGTTCAGCGGCTGCCCAAGGTCGATGGTGCGATTACACTCGATAACATTTCGTTTAGCTATGCTTCACGTCAAGAACAGCCGGCAATCGAGGGGCTGTCGTTACGCATCAATGCGGGTGAAACACTGGCGTTGGTCGGGCCGTCCGGAGCGGGAAAGTCGACTTTGTTCGATTTGATGTTGCGTTTCTATGATTGCCAGTCCGGGTGCATCAAGCTGGATGGCGTCGACATACGGCAGCTGGATCTTTTTGAATTGCGGCGATGTTTTGCATTGGTGTCTCAAACGCCGGCGTTGTTTTACGGATCGATTGTTGAAAATCTGGTTTATGCCAAACCTGATGCGACGCAGGATGAAATTGAAGTAGCGGCAAAATCAGCATTTGCGCATGATTTTATACTGGAATTGCCGCAAGGCTACGAGACCCGGTTGGGCGATTTGGGGCAGGGGCTATCCGGAGGACAAAAGCAGCGGCTGGCGATTGCACGGGCGATTCTGGCCGATGCGCCGGTTTTGTTGCTGGATGAAGCCACCAGTGCGCTGGACGCACAAAGTGAACACTGGGTGCAGCAGGCATTAAAGCAGTTAATGGTTAATCGTACGACGGTTGTTATTGCGCATCGTTTATCGACGGTGCAGGCGGCGAACCGGATAGCTGTTCTCAATCAGGGACGATTGGAGGCGATTGGAACGCATGCTGAGTTGATGGCGAAAAATTCATTGTATTTTCAACTAGCCAGTTTACAATTTCAAACGGAATGATGCGGATAAATAACTTGCCATTCTTTCGGATACCGGATGCGGGAAGATACCGGATTATGGATTTAAGAACAGTTTCATAAACGTAATTGATCATTGACTGGGTCATGATAAAAGTTTAAAATCCCGCTTTTTTAGCGTAGAGTAAATCTTTATTCCAGGATATTTTCAATGCCATCTTGGATTACAGTAAAACCATTGCAAATTGTTCTACGTTGGCAGTTACTCTGCACAATAATGGTATCGATTGCAGTGGTTTTGTTGATGGATTTGGAGTCTGCGCTATCGGCGCTATTAGGGGGGATGGTGAGTGTCGTTTCCTCAGCTGCGTTTGCTGTAATCGTTTCACGCCACCAGGGTTATACGGCTGGAGGGACGATCAGAACCGCATTAAGAGCCGAAGCAGTGAAAATTCTGCTGACAGTTCTATTGCTCTGGCTGGTGTTTAAGTTATACGAAAATGTCAATGCGCTGGTGTTTATCGGCACATTTATTGTGACAGTCATTCTTAACAGCCTGGCTTTACTGGTGTCAGACAGTAAAAAAAATAAATAGTTTGGTTTTCTAATATTAAAAAATAATCTTACAAGCATATAGCGCATGGCAGCAGATAAAGAGCTAACCCCAACTTCATATATTGATCATCATTTAACGCACTATACCGTGCAGGTTAACGAAGGTGCTTTTTGGACGTTGCACCTGGATACGTTGGTAACGTCAATCATTTTGGGCATTATTGGGATGGGTTTTGTTTGGTTGATCGTACGCAAGGCTACCCCCGGTGTTCCGAGCAAACGGCAGGCATTTGTTGAATTGCTGATTGAATTTATCGATAACGAAGTCAAAAATACTTTTCATGGTAATCGCCATGTTTTTGTTGCGCCAACGGCACTGACCATATTTGTATGGGTGTTGTTGATGAATACTATGGACATTATGCCCATAGACATTTCGGCAACAATAATCGAAGGCGCCTTTGGTGTGGATTACTGGAAAATAGTGCCGACTACCGATGTGAATACGACATTTGCATTGGCCTTGTCGATCTGGTTTCTGATGATTTTCTTTAGCGTTAAAGTTAAAGGATTAGGCGGCTGGATGCATGAGCTGTTCTGTACGCCGTTTGGTAAAAATCCATTGTTGTGGATTTTGAATCTGCTGTTCAATTTCATCGAATATGTTTCAAAACCGCTTTCTCACTCCCTGCGTTTATTCGGCAATATTTATGCAGGTGAAATCATATTCCTGTTAATAGGTATGTGGGCGGCGACAGGGGTAGCGGGTGCGTTTTTTGGTGCGATACTTGGTGCCGGATGGGCAATCTTTCATATTTTGATTGTCACCTTGCAGGCATTTATATTTATGATGTTAGCTGTTGTATATATTTCAATGGCGCATGAGTCTCATTAACAGGTTTTTTGTTATAAGTCATTAATCTTAACTAAAGGAAATAGGCATGGAGAATGTAGAATATTTGGCTATGATTCAAGCATATACTGGTATTGGTATTGGTTTGATGATCGGATTGGGTGCAGCCGGTGCATGTATTGGTGTGGGTGTAATGTGTAGTCGTTTCCTTGAAGGTGCCGCTCGTCAGCCAGAAATGATCCCAACACTGCAAGGTAAAGTGTTTCTGTTACTGGGTTTGACTGATGCTTCCTTCATTATTGCGGTTGGTTTGGCCATGCTTTTTGCTTTTGGAAATCCATTGCTTGCAGTAATCCAGTAATACAAATAATAGAACCAATATGGGTTGGTCATGAATATTAACTTTACATTAATTTCACAGGCGTTAGCATTTTCGACATTTATCTGGTTTACAGTTAAGTTTGTCTGGCCGCCGCTTTTACGTGCTATAGAAGAGCGCCAAAAAACCATTGCTGATGGTTTGGCGGCAGGTGAGCGTGGTCGTCATGAACTGGAATTGGCCAGTCAACGGTCGTCGGATATTTTGAAAGAAGCAAAGCAACAGGCATCGGAAATCATTCTTCAAGCTGAAAAACGTGCATCTGAAATCGTTGATGAAGCAAAGAATACTGCAAAAGAAGAAGGTGACCGCATTATTGCAGGTGCAAAAGCTGAAATAAGCCATGAAGTATTTAGCGCCAAAGAGGCTATACGTCAACACGCGTCAAATCTTGCTTTGGCAGGTGCTGAAAAAATACTGCGAAGAGAAGTGGATGCCAAGGCTCATGCTGATTTGTTAGCGTCAATTGAGGAAGATCTTAAATAATGGCTGAAGCAGTTACAGTAGCGCGCCCTTATGCAGAAGCGGTATACAAACTGGCGATTGCCAAGAATGCATTGTCCGAATGGTCTGCCATGTTGCGTGATGCTGCGGATATAGCGGAAAACGAAAATATTAAGGCTCTGTTAGGAAACCCGGTTGTTTCAGCAAAACAACTCGGTGAATTGTTGCTGGAAATAGGCAGAAACAGATTTAATGAAGACGGCCGGAAATTTCTGAATATGCTCGCGGAAAATAATCGAGTGAGTATATTGCCGCAAATCAGTGATCTGTTTGAACAGCTTAAGGCTCAACATGAAGGAGTCATCGAAGCAACTATCATTTCAGCCTTTGATATGAGCAGTAGTCAGTTAAGAAATTTGGTCAGTGCTTTGGAACGGAAATTCGAGCGCAGAATAGAAGCCAAAGTCCAGGTAGATCCGGAATTGATCGGCGGCGTTAAAGTTGAAATCGGTGATGAAATTTTTGATGCTTCTATTCGTGGAAAGCTTGAAGCAATGGCTATCGCCCTTAAAAGCTAGGAGTTAAATGAAATGCAGTTAAATCCATCCGAAATCAGTGAACTGATTAAAAACAGGATAGAAGGACTTGCTGATACAGCAGAAGTTCGTACACAAGGAACCATTGTATCGGTCACGGACGGTATCGTTCGGATACATGGTTTGTCAGACGTGATGCAAGGGGAAATGCTTGAATTTCCAGGTAACACATACGGATTGGCGCTGAATCTTGAAAGGGATTCGGTCGGTGCGGTTATCATGGGTTCGTATGAGCATATTTCCGAAGGGGACACCGTTAAGTGTACCGGCAGAATTTTGGAAGTTCCGGTGGGTGACGGACTTTTAGGGCGTGTTGTTAATGCTTTGGGTCAGCCTATCGATGGGAAAGGGCCGATTACATCAGATAAATCGGAGCCGATTGAGAAAATCGCTCCCGGTGTGGTTTGGCGTAAATCGGTCGATCAACCCGTGCAAACAGGTTTGAAATCGGTTGATTCAATGGTGCCAATTGGTAGAGGGCAGCGTGAATTGATTATTGGCGATCGTCAAACAGGCAAGACAGCTGTAGCGATCGATGCGATTATCAATCAAAAAGGCCAGGATATGCTCTGTATCTATGTGGCCATTGGTCAGAAAGCATCTTCTATCGCGAACGTTGTGCGTAAGCTTGAAGAACATGGCGCCATGGAATATACCATCGTGGTTGCGGCAACAGCTTCAGAATCGGCTGCGATGCAATTTATCGCGCCGTATTCCGGTTGTACGATGGGCGAGTATTTCCGTGATAAAGGACAGGATGCGCTGATTATTTATGATGATTTGACCAAACAAGCCTGGGCTTATCGTCAAATCTCGCTGTTATTGAGAAGACCGCCCGGTCGTGAAGCCTATCCAGGTGATGTGTTCTACTTGCATTCACGGTTGCTGGAAAGAGCTGCTCGAGTGAATACAGATTATGTGGAAAAAATGACCAATGGTGAAGTGAAAGGCAAAACAGGTTCTTTGACAGCATTGCCGATCATTGAAACCCAGGCGGGTGACGTTACGGCATTCGTTCCTACGAATGTGATTTCGATTACGGATGGCCAGATCTTCCTGGAAACCGATTTGTTCAACGCCGGTATACGGCCTGCTATTAACGCGGGTGTATCGGTTTCACGGGTTGGTGGCGCGGCACAAACCAAAGTCATCAAGAAACTCGGTGGTGGTATTCGTCTGGCCTTGGCGCAGTACCGTGAATTGGCGGCGTTTGCGCAATTTGCTTCGGATCTGGATGATGCAACACGTAAACAGCTGGATCGCGGTAAAATGGCGACGGAATTGATGAAACAACCGCAATATGCGACATTGAGCGTTTCAGAAATGGCGTTGACATTGTTTGCTATTAACAATGGCTATTACGATGATGTGGAAGTTAATCGCGCACTGGCATTCGAAGCAGCGCTGAAAAGCTATATTCGCGGTCAACACGGTTCTATTCTTGAGAAAATTGAAAGTACTAAAGAGCTTGATGCTGATACCGAGAAAAGTCTGGTCGCAGCAATCGAAGAATTCAAAAAGAACGGAACGTACTGATTATGTCTGGAAGCAGAGAAATCCGCAATAAAATCAGGAGTGTAAAGAATACTCAGAAGATTACGCGCGCCATGGAAATGGTCGCGGCATCCAAAATGCGTAAAGCACAGGATCGTATGAAAAAAGCCAGACCCTATGGCGAAAAGATTCGTAATGTTGCAGCGCATATGAGTAAGGCCAATACGGAATATCGCCATCCTTTTTTGATTGAACGTGATACGGTGAAACGCGTTGGCATCATCGTGGTTACTTCAGATAAAGGGTTGTGCGGTGGATTGAATACCAATGTATTGCGTCGTGCGCTAGCTGAGATGAAGCAATGGCAGAGCGAAGGCGAGGAACTGGAAGTCTGCTGTATTGGCAATAAAGGTCTTGGTTTTATGAGCCGGCTTAAAGCCAATGTGATTTCTCAAGTTGTTAGTTTAGGCGACACACCTGATATGGAACGCCTCATTGGCGCAGTTAAGGTAGTGCTTGATGGCTATACAGAGGATCGGTTCGACAGAGTCTATATCTTCTATAACCGGTTTGTGAATACCATGAAGCAGGAACCGGTAATGGAAAAGCTGCTTCCATTGAGTGATGAAAAAATGCAATCCGAAGCAGAATCGTCATCTAAAGTGACGTGGGATTATATTTATGAGCCTGAAGCAAAACCGGTTATAGACGATATTATGGTTCGCTACGTTGAAGCGCTTATTTATCAGGCAGTTACGGAAAATATGGCATCTGAACAATCTGCGAGGATGGTAGCAATGAAGGCCGCATCGGATAATGCTGGTAACGTTATCGATGAATTGACGCTGGTCTATAATAAATCAAGACAAGCTGCAATTACGAAAGAGTTGTCTGAAATCGTAGGTGGAGCAGCAGCAGTTTAAAATACAAGTATTTGGGATAAAACGATGAGTCAAGGAAAAATTGTACAGTGTATTGGTGCGGTGGTTGACGTTGAGTTTGAACGTGATTCAATACCAAAAGTTTACGATGCTTTGGTAATGGAAGGTTCCGATTTGACATTGGAAGTACAACAGCAATTAGGCGATGGTATTGTTCGTACTATCGCATTGGGTTCTTCAGATGGTTTGCGCCGGGGCATGATGGTAGAAAATACCGGAGCTGAGATAACCGTTCCGGTTGGCACTAAAACACTGGGCCGTATTATGGATGTTCTGGGTAGACCAATCGATGAGGCGGGTGATATCGGTGCTGAAAAGAATATGTCGATTCACCGCAAAGCGCCTGCATTTGATGAGTTGTCAGCATCAACAGAACTGCTTGAAACAGGCATTAAAGTGATCGACCTGATCTGTCCGTTCGCAAAAGGCGGTAAAGTGGGTTTGTTCGGTGGTGCTGGTGTTGGCAAAACCGTTAACATGATGGAGCTGATCCGTAATATTGCGATTGAGCACAGTGGTTATTCCGTATTTGCAGGTGTTGGAGAGAGAACGCGTGAAGGAAATGACTTCTATCACGAGATGAAAGACTCCAACGTTCTGGATAAGGTTGCACTGGTATACGGACAGATGAACGAACCACCGGGTAACAGATTGCGTGTGGCATTGACCGGGCTGACGATGGCGGAAGCTTTCCGTGATGAAGGACGTGATGTTTTGTTCTTCGTTGACAATATTTACCGTTATACCCTGGCGGGCACGGAAGTATCCGCGTTATTGGGTCGTATGCCGTCAGCGGTGGGTTATCAGCCGACACTGGCCGAAGAAATGGGACGTTTACAAGAACGGATTACTTCAACCAAGACAGGCTCGATTACCTCCATTCAGGCTGTATATGTTCCTGCGGATGACTTGACCGATCCGTCACCGGCAACTACCTTCGGTCACTTGGACGCAACAGTCGTTCTCTCGCGTGATATCGCATCACTGGGTATTTATCCGGCGGTTGATCCATTGGATTCAACTTCAAGACAGCTGGATCCGCTGGTGGTTGGTGAAGAGCATTACAATACAGCCCGTGAAGTACAGCAGACATTGCAGCGTTACAAGGAATTGAGAGATATTATTGCGATCCTGGGCATGGATGAATTGTCTGCCGAAGACAAGCTTGCGGTAAACCGTGCGCGTAAAATCCAGAGATTCCTGTCACAACCATTCAACGTGGCGGAAGTGTTTACCGGTTCACCCGGAAAATATGTCCCGTTGAAAGAAACGATCAAAGGATTTAAAGGTATTGTCAGCGGTGAATATGATGATCTGCCAGAACAGGCTTTCTATATGGTAGGCGGTATTGAAGAAGCTGTCGAAAAAGCTAAAAATATACAATAAAAAAGAGTATTAATTTATGGGCACCATTTTTCATCTTGATATCGTAAGCGCTGAAGAATCTATTTACTCGGGGCCGGTTGAGTTTTTAGTTGCTCCGGCGCAGATGGGTGAGTTGGGCATTTATCCCAGACATACGCCATTGTTAACCCGAATAAAGTCCGGTATGGTGCGTATAAAAGCGCAATTAAAAGAAGAAGAATTGGTCTATGTATCGGGTGGAATGCTGGAGGTACAACCTGATGTTGTGACGATTCTGGCTGATACAGCGATACGCAGTCATGATCTGGACGAAGCGAAAGCGATTGAAGCAAAACGTGCTGCCGAAGAAGCCATGAAAGATAAAGCTTCTCAGCTTGACTACGCAAAAGCACAGGCTGAATTAATGGAAGCGGTTTCCCAATTGGCAGCCATAGAGAAATTAAGAAAACGCAGACATTAATTCATATGATCGAAAAATTTAAAAGGCGACAGTTAGTGTCGCCTTTTTTTTTAAATTCAGTATCGAGACAAAATCAAATAGCTTGATTACAATCATAAGCATACTATTATGATAAGTATTCCTGAAGTCATTTTATAAGTTGAAATTTATCATGAATTCGAATCTTAACATTGTCATTCTCGCTGCCGGTGCCGGAACACGAATGAAATCGGCCCTGCCCAAGGTGTTGCATAAGCTGGCCGGGAAATCCATGTTGTCGCATGTGATAGAGACGGCGAAAGAACTGTTGCCGAGCAAAATGTGTGTTGTGATAGGCCATGGTGGTGAGCACGTCAAAGAAACAATCGGGGACGATGAAATAATCTGGGTAACGCAAGAAGAGCAGAAGGGAACCGGTCATGCTGTTTTACAGGCGCTTCCGCATTTGGATGAAACGGGTTCAACCTTGATTCTTTATGGCGATGTTCCGATGATCCGTACCGAAACGCTTAGGGAGATCGTTCAAAATGGGGCCGGGAACCATTGTGTTTTGCTGACGACTGAACTGGCGGATCCGCACGGTTATGGTCGGATCATACGTAATGCGGAAAGCCGGGGTATTGAGAGCATCGTTGAACAAAAAGATGCGGATGAAACACAACGGGCTATCAAGGAAATTAATACCGGCATTATGTTGATACCGAATCAGAATCTGCGTCACTGGTTGCCGAACCTTAAGGATAATAATAAACAAGAAGAATACTATTTAACGGATGTGATTAAAATGGCAGTAGATGGCGGTATCCCGGTAATCGCTTCACATCCCGAAAATAATTGGGAAGTATATGGCGTCAATAGCCGCGGGCAATTGGCTGAATTGGAGCGAATTTATCAGATCGAATATGCCAATAGATTATTAGCGGATGGTGTAACGCTGATTGATCCATCTCGCATAGATATTCGTGGACATCTAAATTGTGGTATTGATGTTGAGATCGACGTCAATTGTGTTTTCGAAGGAAAAGTCGAATTAGGTGACGGTGTAAAAGTTAAAGCAAATTGTGTACTGAAAGATGTGACGGTCTTGGATGGGACTGTTATTGAACCATTCAGCTATATCGTCGATTCTGAAATTGGGAAACACTGTAAAATTGGCCCCTATGCAAGAATACGGCCGGAAACGAAGCTATCGGATAAAGTGCATATCGGGAATTTTGTTGAGGTTAAGAAGAGTAGCATAGCAACAGGCAGCAAAGTCAATCATTTAAGCTACATCGGTGATACTGAAATGGGTCAAAATGTAAATATTGGTGCAGGTACAATTACGTGTAACTACGATGGTGCTTATAAACATAAAACTGTCATCGAAGATAATGTTTTTGTAGGATCAGATACACAGTTAGTAGCGCCGGTGAAAGTGTCTTATGGTTCAACCATTGGTGCAGGATCGACAATCACCAAGGAAACACCCGCCAATGAGCTGACTTTGTCGAGATCAAAGCAGGTCACGTTGTCGGGATGGAAACGGCCGACAAAAAACAAGTAGCTGAAAAAACATAATAACCGAACACGGTTGTAGCGTTGTAGAGGAGCATAAAAATGTGCGGTATTGTAGGTGCAATTGCAGAGAAGAATATTGTTCCGGTTTTGATCGACGGATTGCTTTGTCTGGAATATCGAGGCTATGATTCGGCCGGCCTGGTCATTTCAAATAAAGGTTTGCAGAGGATTCGCACCACAGGGCGTGTTGCAGAGTTGGCGAAAAAGGTTACAGAGCACCATACCAACGGGTTCGCCGGTATTGCGCATACCCGATGGGCCACGCATGGTGAACCATCCGAACGCAATGCGCATCCGCATATATCCGGGCATGAATCTCGAATAGCCGTGGTGCATAACGGCATCATTGAGAATCATGAGGCCATGCGCAAGCGGCTTCAAGCGGAAGGCTATCAGTTTGAATCGGAAACCGATACCGAAGTCATCGTCCATTTAATTGCATCTAACCTGAAAAAGACCGATAGCCTGCTAAAAGCGGTAAGCATGTCGATAGCGGAATTGCAGGGCGCGTATGCCATTGCTGTGATGGAAGAAATTCATCCGGAGCGTATAGTCGTGGCGCGTAACGGTGCGCCATTGTTGCTGGGTCTCGGTGAGGATGGTAATTATGCGGCCTCGGATGCTTCGGCATTGCTTAAAAAAACGCGGGATATGATCTATCTTGAAGATGGCGATCTCGCGGAACTGTATAAGGACCAGTATCAGATTTACCAAAGTAAAGAAGGTAACTTGGGACAAGCGATAACACGACCGATACACCATAGTGATCTGACCAGTGATGATATCGATATGGGGCCTTATGATCACTTCATGCAGAAAGAAATCTTCGAACAGCCCAGCGCAGTCGCTAATACCCTGGAAATGGTTTTTAATGCGCAATCGGTATCTCCGGGCTTATTCGGTAGTGCGGCTGAGTCAATTTTCGAACAAACAAACGGTTTATTAATACTGGCATGCGGTACCAGTTATCATGCTGGCCTGGTGGCCCGGTATTGGCTGGAAACCTTTGCCGGAATACCTTGCATAGTAGAAATTGCCAGTGAATATCGCTATCGTGACCCGGTTGCGGATGCGCATACACTGGTGGTTGGTATTTCACAGTCCGGCGAGACAGCCGATACGCTTGCCGCAATGAATTACGCTAAAGAACTTGGCCACCTGCACAGCCTGTCAATTTGCAATGTTGCGGAAAGCGCATTGATCAGACAAACCGATTTGCGTTTTTTAACCCGTGCCGGGCCTGAAATTGGTGTCGCATCGACAAAAGCATTTACGACCCAGTTGGCCTCATTGCTGCTGCTGACTATTGTATTGGCCAAAATGAGAAACCGGTTATCAGTTGAACATGAAGCCAAGATGATTGCCGCATTGCGCCACTTGCCAGCTGCATTGCAGTCAACGTTACAGATAGAGCCGGAAGCGCAGGAATGGTCACAGCAATTTTCGGAAAAACGTCATGCGTTGTTTCTCGGGCGGGGGGTCCATTATCCGATAGCCATGGAAGGTGCGTTGAAATTGAAAGAAATTTCTTATGTCCACGCAGAAGCGTATGCTTCGGGCGAATTGAAGCATGGTCCGCTGGCGCTGGTGGATAGCGAAATGCCGGTTGTGGCAATAGCACCGAATGACCAGTTACTGAGTAAACTGAAATCGAATTTGCAGGAAGTACGGGCGCGTGGCGGAGAATTATATGTTTTTGCGGATGCCGATACGCAGATAGAAGAAAGCGATAACCTCCATGTCATTCGGCTTGCGGAGCACGCAGGGATCTTAAGCCCGATACTGCACACGATACCTTTGCAACTGCTGGCCTATCATGTCGCACTGGTCAAGGGCACCGATGTTGACAAACCGCGTAACCTGGCTAAAGCGGTGACCGTTGAATAATGACCGATGGATGCTTTATCCGTCGTGGCTGCGATGGTAAGATAAGCCGTTATTAAGCAGAGATTAAGCAAAGAGAAAGGAATCCATGGCAGGTCATAGTAAATGGGCTAATATCAAGCACAAAAAAGCGGCGCAGGATGCCAAACGCGGCAAGATTTTCACCCGTCTGATCAAAGAAATCACCGTGGCTGCCCGAATGGGCGGTGGCGATCCGGACAGCAATCCCCGTCTCAGGTTGGCGATGGACAAGGCGTTTGGCCATAACATGCCGAAAGATAATGTCGAACGTGCGATCAAACGTGGCAGCGGCGATCTGGAAGGTGTGAATTATGAAGAAATACGCTACGAAGGATACGGTATTTCGGGTGCGGCCGTCATGGTCGACTGCATGACCGATAACCGCATGCGAACGGTGTCCGATGTACGGCACGCGTTTACCAAATATGGCGGAAATCTGGGTACTGACGGATCGGTTGCATTTTTATTCAAGCACTGCGGGCAGTTTATCTTCGCACCGGGTACCAGTGAAGAAAAACTGATGGATGCTGCGCTGGAAGCCGGTGCCGAAGATATCATTACCAATGATGATGGCAGTTTGGAAGTGATCACTGCACCCTATGAATTTGTCACCGCGAAAGAAACGCTGGAAAAGGCAGGTTTTGTCGCCGAACTGGCGGAAGTGACCATGAAACCGACCAATGAAACAGTGTTGAAGGGTGACGACGCGGTGAAAATGCAAAAACTACTCGATGCACTGGAAAGCCTGGACGATGTACAGGATGTTTATACGACTGCGGTGATCGAAGATTAAGTTGGCGCATTTCTAAAAATCCAAATTTGCGAGCACCCGTTACACGGATTACCTGCTTACTCCGTTTCGTTACAACACTTTGTTTAAAACTTTAAATTTTTAGAGACAACCTTGAGTTAGACTAAAATCTGAAAGGTGGCTATATTCGAATACTTGGCATAGACCCCGGCTTACGTATTACCGGATTCGGGATCATCGATCATCATGCGAACCGGTCGGTGTATATCGGCAGTGGTTGTGTACGGACAGCCGATGGCACATTGCCTTCACGCCTGAAATTGATTATGGATAACCTGCGCGACATTATTTCCCGTTACCGTCCCGATCAGGTTGCCATAGAGCAGGTTTTCGTCAACGTCAATCCGAAATCAACCTTGTTATTAGGCCAGGCCAGAGGGGCCGCGATTTGCGCTGCAGTTTTGCATGATCTGGATGTGGCCGAATATACCGCATTGCAAATCAAACAAGCCGTTGTAGGCAGCGGTCATGCGCAAAAAGAGCAGGTACAGGCAATGGTGATACGGTTATTGAGCCTGGAAAGCAGCCCGAGCGCCGATGCTGCGGATGCGCTGGCGTGTGCGATATGTCATGCGCACAGTGGTTCGGGGCTGGTCGACATCGGCAAAACGGGTCTGCGCATGAAACGGGGAAGACTGGTGTGATTGGCAGACTGACCGGAATTTTACTCGAAAAACAGCCGCCGCAGGTTTTACTGGATGTGAACGGCGTCGGTTACGAAATCGACGTGCCCATGAGCACGTTTTTTGATCTGCCGGCGACCGGGGAGCAGGCAACACTGTTTACCCATCTGCTGATTCGAGAAGATGCCCATCTTTTGTTTGGCTTTGCTACCGAACCGGAACGCAAACTGTTCCGTCAACTGATCAAAATAACAGGCGTGGGTGCGAGAACGGCATTGGCGTTATTGTCCGGCATGAATGTTGCCGAATTGCATCAGGCGGTTTCTGCACATGACAGCTCGCGGCTGGTAAAAATCCCGGGAATCGGGAAGAAAACGGCGGAGCGGTTATTGCTGGAATTGCGCGACAAATTCAAGAACGAGCAATCTGAAGCCGTGCAGGTTGAGCCCGAATCGCATCATGCCAACGACATTTTCAATGCGTTGTTATCTTTGGGCTATAATGAAAAAGAAGCCAATTGGGCCGTCAAACAGATACCGGCGGAAACGACGGTCACAGAGGGGATTCGACAGGCCTTGCAAAAGCTGTCCAAAGATAAATAGCCTACATCATGATAGAAACCGACCGACTGATTTCCGCAACCGCTGCTTCTTCCCAGGAAGAACTGCTCGAGCGCGCTTTGCGACCCAAACAGCTTGATGAATATGTCGGTCAGGAAAAAGTCAGGGGGCAGTTGCAAATTTTTATCGAAGCGGCGCGGCGGCGTAAAGAGGCGCTTGATCATGTGCTGTTATTCGGCCCGCCGGGATTGGGCAAGACGACGCTGGCGCATATCATCGCACGGGAAATGGGTGTCAGCCTGCGCCATACTTCCGGGCCGGTGCTTGAGCGGGCAGGTGACCTGGCTGCGTTATTGACCAATCTGGAACCGCATGATGTGCTGTTTGTCGATGAAATTCATCGCTTGTCCCCGGTGGTTGAAGAGATTCTCTATCCGGCGCTGGAAGATTACCAACTGGATATCATGATCGGCGAGGGGCCTGCCGCACGTTCGGTCAAACTGGATCTGCCGCCGTTTACCCTGGTGGGGGCAACCACACGCGCCGGCATGCTGACCAATCCTTTGCGCGACCGGTTCGGCATCGTTTCCCGGCTGGAATTTTACAATGCCGATGAACTCAGCCGTATCGTCATGCGCTCAGCCGGTTTGTTGAATGTGCAAATGACCGCGGATGGTGCGTATGAAATTGCACGCCGGTCACGCGGCACGCCGCGTATCGCCAACCGGTTGCTGCGCCGGGTGCGTGATTTTGCCGAAGTGAAGGCGGACGGTAACGTGAATCGTCAGATTGCCGATGCTGCGCTGAGTATGCTGGATGTCGATGCAATCGGGCTGGATGTCATGGATCGCAAACTCTTGCTGGCTGTGATCGAAAAATTTAGCGGCGGCCCTGTCGGTGTGGATAATCTGGCCGCGGCTATTGGCGAAGAGCGCGATACCATCGAAGATGTATTGGAGCCTTATCTGATTCAGCAGGGCTATTTGAAGCGCACGCCGCGCGGACGCATGGCAACCATTATCGCCTTTCATCACTTTGATATTCCACTGCCCAGAAACGGCTTGCCGGGAGAATTGTGGGAAGAAAATCATTCCTGATTCGATCAATCCAAATACATTCTGAATTATGCAAGTTCAAACCTTACGCCTTATCACCGCAGTATTAGCGATTGTCTTTTTTATGCTGTATATGCATACCAACAGCGAAAAGCGGTATTACAGCAAGACAGCCGAACCGGCCGTGGAGAAGATTATGGCTGAAATTTCCACCTGGCAGGAAGAGCCGCTGTTAAGGCATCTGGCGCCCGAGGCCAAGGAAACCATAACCGATGAACAGTTAAAACAGTTGCTGGATCAGTACCGGGAGTTCGGCTGGTTCTATTCGGTCAGTGAATTGAATTTTTCACGCACGGCGAGTGTTTTTTCATTGTTTGGCGATAAGCGTATCAACTATTCCGGTTTAATTGATTATTCGACCGGGTCGGTGAGTTTGAACATTACGCTGGTGGAACGCGACGGGTTTTTCCTCGTGTATAACTTCAGTCTGGCGCGAGTAACCGATTGATGGCGGATTGATGGTGTTTCCTTTAACCTGAGAAAAAGGGCGTCATGATGAACAGATTCCGGATTGGACTGCCTGGTTTATTGTGTCTGTGGCTGGTGATTAATCCGGTAAATGCAGATCAAAGCCCTATCCGTCCCGGTTTATGGGAAGTGACGACAACGTCCGAACTGTTGAATCTGGTGCCGCATATTCCACCCGATACCATGCAGCAGTTAACCGATCTCGCCAGGCAATACGGGTTAGTGATGCCAAAGATTCAAAATAAAGCTGCCATATCGCATGTTTGTATTACACCGGCAATGGCGGCACAGGAAATTCCAAGCTATTTTTTCGACGGCCAATCAGGATGTACGGTTAAAAACGCCATGCGCAATGGTAACCGTTTTCAAGTCGAAATGGCTTGCAACAATGCGCAGTTTCAAGGCAATGGAACTGCGGAAGGCATGTTTACCAGCCCCGAAACTTTTTCCGGACATACGGAATTTGACAGCCTGGTCATGGGTGCTCCGGTGCATGCGACAGCCGAAACGAACGGACGCTGGATAGGTGAAAACTGTACCGTTTCGCAACCGGTCATCAGCCCATCAATACCATAGGATAAGGCAATAACCGGTAGGGTTATTGCACCACAAGATTGTTGAACTTGTAACTTGAATTCACCGTCCCCTTGGTCCCCATTGGTCTGGAGGCAAGCTAATAGGTGGCCCCATTGTTGTTGATTTCGTTGTGTTGACCAAACCAGATGTTTAAATTGCCGAACTCCTTAAGAGACATATTAACTTAGCTCAGTTAAAAATCTTCAAGTCCAAGCATTGGGAATAATATCGATCTTTCTTCGGAAGGCAGTTCCAATAAAACACGACGATCTTGTCTTTCCCAATATTGAACGGCCGTATCAAGTAAGCGTAATGGCAACGCTAATTCCTCTATCCCTTCACATTCGTTTTGCCATGTTTCATTCCAGCTACGCATTGCGGCTTGATTTATCCAAGGAATGGAAAACACATCAATGCTATGTACGAGTCCTTTTCCTAGTATCGGGTAAAGCTCATACTTACCAAACAACTCTATCCAAACTGAAATATGTCTTTTCCAGCTATCAAAGTCTCGAGTGCGAATCAGGAGATTACCGACAATTACTATATCTTCCTCATACTGACCATCGTCAGGATTCAACAAATGAGCCAACGCATCATCAAGTAATTGAATCCCATTCTCCCACTGGCCTACCGTCATTAATATAGAGGCATAATTTGAAAGGCGAGTGAAATCAATATTATCAGGTTGCAGATCAAAAGATTTATCCAATGAAGCTAGCGCTTCATCGTGTCGCTCTAAAGCACTCAATGCGACAGCTCTATTTGCCCAAAAATGTGCTTCATCAGGAGCAAGTTCTACTGCATTCTCCAAAGACTGTAACGATTCGTTGATCAGGCCCGAGTAATAATACGACACAGCCTGTTTCGCCCAAATAAAAGCGTTCTTTGGTTCCAATTCCAAAACATCGGCACAAGTTTTCGCTGCCTCAAAATGTCTTCCCACTTTTTCTTGGAGAGTTGCAAGGTCGATTTTTGCACTTACATCATCGGGATCTAATTCAGTTAACTTCTCATATGATTCTATGGCTTGTATGTGTTGCTCGCTGTTTTTTAAACATTGACTTTTCCATTTCCAAGTTATAATGTCATTTGGCGCTATCTTTATTGCCTTTTCAAAGGATACTATGGCCTCATCAAACATACCTAAGTTCTTCTCGTAAAGCCCTTTGCTTCGCCATCCCCAATGGTTTTCAGGCTTTATTAGTTCCAATGCTTTTCTAAAAGATTCTTTGGCCTCTGTCTCCCTTTCAAGTTGATTGAGTGCTGCACCTCGATTATTCCATGCCATAGAATTATCTTTATCGATCTCCAAAACTTTCTCATAATGTAGTAATGATTCTTCATTGAGCCCTAACTCTGACTCTATATACGCACAATCGAACAAAATACTAGAATTATCAGGAAGCAAATTAATCGCTTCTTTTATTGCCAACTGAGAGTCGCTTTTTTCTCCTAATTTCTGCAAGCAATGCGCTTGTTTTACCCAATCCCAGGCATTTCCTCTGAGTGCTATCAGTTCTTCTGAAACCTCTTTTGCATGAATATAATCGTTACTATTGATATATATATTGTAATCATCTATACATGCACGTACTGCTGGATCATCTTTACTTTTCCGTTTTGCCTCAAGTGCCTGATTCAAATAATCATTTTCTTCCGTATGCCCAGAACTTAACGCTTTTAGTTGATTTACTAACTCCTCCGTGGAGTACCACAATTTCAAAAATTCGACAAAAAGCCTAATAGGACCGCCGCGCTGCTTTTTTAGCTCCAACGCTAAACGCATCAAAGGTTCGCGCACTTCATAATAGGAGTCACGACCACTTTGGTGAGAACGCACATATCCCATTTCTCGTAATTTTTTTAATTGGCTTGAGGTTGTTTGGTGGGTTAAGAAATTTTGTTTCGCTATTATTTTTACTGTTACAGCATTACGATGATCACACAGAAACTCTACTATCTTTCGCTGTTGCGGTGTCAGGTGCGCCATTCTGGCTTGATAGTAAGGTGTCAGATCGTCAAGCATCTGCATCAATGGGTCAACCAAACTTTCCAATGACTCTCTGGATAAAAACTGGGAAAACACAACGTAGAGGCGTGGATTGCCTCCAGCGAGATGATGAACAGCGCGGATGCGGGCGCGTCCATGAGGGGTCGATATCATTGTAGCCAGACTTTCATCGCCCTGATAACGCGCAATTTTAGTCAACATTATTACAGTATCTTCAAATGTCAGCCCTTGAAGATGATTGATTTCAAAAAAGCCATAAAACGGAGAGTTTCGTAACGAAACACCATTAAAAAGACCCTGTGATGCAGCGAGAATAGCGATATACGAATTGTTTTGAAAATAAGCCCGAAGCTTTTCCTGACCATTTTTTTCCAGACCTTTAAAAATCTCATCAAGATTTTCAACCAACAGAAGTAATGACTTTCCTTTGCATTTTTCGGTTATCAATGTTTCGGCAGTCTGCTCAGCATAATCTGGAGACAATTCGACTAGATTCTCAATCTTCTCAATAAGACCATTATCCTTGTACTCCTCTGATAGAGCTCGCAATATGCGCAATAAAAAATCCAGATATGAGGAAACACCCCATTCCTCTTCTCTCAACCAAGCAATTAATTGTCGTGATTCCAAGTCTGGAAATTCTCTAAGTCTGTGGTAGACAAGAGATACGAGATGCGTTTTGCCGATTCCCCTTGGGCCTACTAGCAAGATGTGATGTTTGCTTACTGCTGCTGAACTAAGATTGTTCAATTCCACTAAACGATCAACTAACCGTTGTCTCTTAACAAATATTGCTTTTAACGTCTCGTGGCTGAGTAAGCTTGGTGTAAAACGAGAAAGAGCTGTTGATTGCCTCATATCAGATTAGCCCCCTTGATAGTAACCACCAACGCTTAATCACTGGAAATCTGTAGAGAAAAGCGCCATCAGTTTCTCTTTTTTTCAAATAGTGATCCCGTGACAGCTGCATAAGAATATTGCGAAATAGCTCACTATCTCCCGAAACTATTTGTTTTGCTGTTTGGCTATCCATTGCTTCGACATTTGCGGCTAGTCTTGCATGTAATTCTTTCAGACTTAAAGCTTCGTCCGCAAAAGCAAGTTCATCTAAGATGAACAGAACAACTTCCAATTCAGACGCTTCAAAATACACATTTAGCCGGTTTCGATAGTGCTGCAAGTGCCACGGATCATTCGGCTCTACAAGTGCCTTTGAGACAATATCATTTACTAACTTTACATTTGTATCATCTCCAAGGAATTTCATTTCACTTATAACATAGTGAATGTAAAATGCAATGCAATCAGTTGCGATAGTGATGGCCTTGGCAACAGCTTCTAACTGGGAGCTCTGTAGTTCTTCTCCCTTTAGCAGGGCAAGCGCTAACTCTTCAGCATCTTCGGGTGTAAGAGGATCTACTTCTACTGTACGCATATCATTGGTTGCATCATTGCAATGACCGGCGTCACGAAGCGATGTTGTCACATGATGCAAACCTATCGAACCGGTATAAAGCATACGTACTGTCTCGCGTCAACTATCTTGTCCGGTTTGGCGACAATTATGATGGCCGGTTGAGTTTGTTTTTATGATGTCATGTTTTTTTCTGGTTTTTCCTCCTGTAACTTTCACTGTCGATTTCAATAATT
>JAGRFM010000225.1 GCA_020446045.1 Nitrosomonas sp. | reverse complement strand
TAACACTCAATGACGTGATCAAATGCCCGCGCGAGCAATGGCCCAGTACGCCGGCACGTCATGTCATGACACCGCTAGAACAACTTCATATCGCAAAGCCTTCCAACACGATACTCGAGGCACTGCAAATCATGAGCGAACATGGCATTAATCAAGTGCCCATCATCGATAAAGGAGTCATAGTCGGCTGGGTTGACCGGGAACATTTACTGAGAATTCTGCAATTACACACGGCAACCGGCCGTTGATTCCGCGCAATTCAAGTATGTCAGGTATCCTTACAGCCTGGTTTTAGGGCTTTAACCCACATTGCCGACCAACATGACAGCACCTGACAACGCAACGGCTAGTCCCGCATAACGCAACCACTGGTCACGCTTGATGCGATACATCAAAAACGCCAATCCTATTCCAATGACATGCAACAATGCTGTCGCCAACATGAATCCGGCAGCATATTCCAGCATCACAACATCATCCGGCATTTCGTTGCCATGCGCATAGCCATGGCAGACGGCGAAAACACCAATTAGCAATGCACTTGCCGGAAAAGATAAATGCATCGTTAGCGCAATCAAAAGCCCAGTAACCAGCAAAGACAACGCAATGCCATGCTCGGCAAAACCCAATGGCAAAGTCATGAAACCCAGCAATCCGCCTAACCCCATCGCTATTACAAATATGACAGGCATCAACCAGACCACATGTTTATCCAGATGCTTTGACAATTGCATCGACCACATACCTACAGCAATCATCGCAAGCAGATGATCCAGGCCGCTCAAAGGATGCAAAAAACCATGCAGCCAACCATTATGCGGTCCGTCACCTGTGTGGGCTTGGGCAGTTGCTGAGAAACCTATTAATGCAACAACCGTGATCATGCCTGATAATATGTTGGCAAGAAAGTTCATGATTGTAAATTCGTTAATAAGAAAACAAGGCAGTATAAGTAATAAAAACAGCTAAATAATATGCCGAGTCCTATTTGACTTGACTGGGTCAACCTCTCTCCATCCCTACCATCTTTAAGCTACTTTTTGATCTGGACCACTATCTTACCGTAAAGAAATATTGAACCCAATTCAAAACCCAGATAATCCAGGCAATTTATAAATCTTTATCTTTGCAATCTATATAAAACCATTGCAAAAATTCTTTTTCTGCGTTTCGTCCTTCTCCAATGATACCGGTTAGCTCGTCATCAGGTTCAAGTTTGTCTAAATCACCATTTTTCCATACGTAGTAAAAAGGACTTCCTTGCTTTGCTTCTTCCGTGGAAAATCTAAACCACCATTTTTTTGAAAGATCAGTCATACCTTTACCTCCAGTTTCTTTGATAACATCTTTTATTCTTGAGGTACAATATGAAAACTCAGGCTGCTGTTTTTCTTTCAGGAAATTATCATATTTAAGAAGAACATCTAAAAACCGGCCAGTCCTAGATACCCAGTCTGGTGGATAGATACCAAGTTTCATATCAAATCTTCCTTGACGTATTGCTGCTTCGTCAAGGTCACCGATAAGATTAGTGATAAGCACATAAGCAACTGAGCGCTTCTCAGCGCCATTATGTAAGTCTTTCAATTTAGGCAACATGCCCGGCGTCAAAAAAGAAAAAACATTAAGTTGATTCTCGTCACCAGTCCCACGCCTTTTAAGCACCGGATCAAATTCATCAAATAAAATTATTGCTCGCGTTAACATCGATAGTGCTTCAAACACAGTACGTGCCCGTTCTTCAATATTATCCTGTCCGCGTTTTACCAGATCACTGGGAGTGATTTCCACCAATGGCACTTCGCAAGAAGCCGCCAATGATTCAACAAAAAACGTTTTCCCTGTGCCGGCTGGCCCATGAAAAACAACTGAGAACAAAGATTTATATTGTTTCGGAAGCTCTAACCGCAAGACATGGGCACTCATTCGTTGTAATGTAAATGCTGTTAATTCTTTCTCCTTGCGTATAATGCCCTGTTTTGAAATATTTTTAATTAAATCATAAGATTTTTTCATTCTACCTTTTTTCTTATTGCCATCAGTAGCTTCCTCATCTGTGGGTTTAAATTTTATTGGCTCATCTTCTTTTAGTTTTTTAATTAAGTCATCACTCAATTCTGATTCTATGCTTAATCCATAATCAGGGTAAAACAGGTCGTCAAGCATCGTCGTTTCATTGAGTTTTTTATCTTTATCCTTAACTGAAAAATGCTCAAGGATGATGTGATTGATACGCGCGTCAAGCATTTCATTAATTTCCGCCAATGCCAAAACTGCACTTGCAGTTGCTGTCAGTCCGGTTTTTAATGGTGGCACTGAAAATTCCCAGGCCCATCCTTTTTTGTCACACACAGTTTCCGATGTGCCTACTACTATATGTCCAGAGAATATCCTCTCTAAAAATTGTCTTCGCAAATAAGGATTTTTACTATTCTCTTGTGCATCACTTAACTGCCCAAAAATTCGACCATCTTCACTCTGCAATAAATTATTCAACTCTTTCGCCATTTCTATGGTCATCGCTTTCTTTGCCGACTCTGAAAATTGGTCGGAATTCGACGGAAATTTTATTTTTGAAATCGAATTCTCAAAATAATTTTTAATAACCAAATAGGGTTTCTTTCTATTATTCTCAACACAAAGCTCTTTGATAAAGTCAAACTTTATTTCTTCTGGGTGAAAGCGCCAGGTTTGACGTGGTTTTGTTCCCCGTGTATCTTCAAAAAACCGTAAAATCTTCTCTGTTAATTCCGCCCCTATTTCACTTTCACGTGCAAAGCGCAATAATTGCGCCATGGAATGTAAGGTAGCGGAATTGGCTACGACATGTGTAACACCATCTGATCGCTCATGGTAGAAAGTAGGGTTTGCAAAATGCCCATGACTCGTAATCATTTCGGACAAAGTATTTACTGCCTGATTAAACCGCAAATCTTTTTTCCATTTTTTTGTCATTCTTCCATAGCAAGAAGCAGCACAGGCAAGTTCAGACGGCTGCCAGTCCCCACTTTGGCCTTGGGATATGAAGGTCAATTCACGATCAATTATGGAAGACAAGTAATTCTGAATCGGACGCAGTAGTTTATGTATTTCTATCGCGGCCTCATCAAAAATTAATTGTAGTTGATCTACTTCTTTTTCTTTTTCTTTTTCTTTTTCTTGAAAAAAATTGCGTGCCTTTATTACACGATCCAAGGAATTCTTTATAGCCAACATGGCAATGAAGTGTGCCGATTCTGATCTGGTAGTGGTATTGAGTTTTTCCCTAGTGAAAGAATCTAGGTCAGCAATTTTTTTATTATTATTTGTCAAGTATTTATCGAGCAAAACATCAACACTCTCTGCTTCATTAATACTTGAATCTAAGCTTAATTTTTTTTCTTCTTTTCTAAAATTCCTAATGTCAATCAAAGTATTAGTAAGCATGCTAGCTGCTGAAGAAATAAAATCTCTAAATTTCTGAATGATACTATTTAAAGATATTTCATCACTATTGTTAATAAATTCGGTAATATCATTACTTATTGCTATGAAACGAGAATATTTTTGTAATTTTAGTTTACAAGAAAGTGCTGCCCGATTTTTTTCTAAATCTATCCAATGTTGCAAGTGATATTCATCATCAAATTCAGAAAAAAATTTATCTTTAATTAAATCAAGGCGTTGTATTCTCTCAAGGTACTTAAAAATTTCTGAAACAAACTTTCCCGCATTTTCCATTGTTGTGGCAACCATCAAAAGTGCTCGAACACACTCACCAGTGACAAATGCGGTTACCCGTCCCGAACTTTCGGGTGCGGCACGTGCACCACCTATATTCCAGTCGCTTCGGTCTGCAGTATATAACTCACGAATTATCCAGTAATAACAATACATCGCTTCTTTTGTAAATATAGCTCCTGGACTTGCAGCCATTGCCCGCAGAGAACTCGCGGCAACGAGCACGGATAATTCACTTTCCTTGATTTTATCCAGTGTCAAACCTTTCTTCAGATGCTCAGTCATAGCTTTAATGAATTCACATCTTGTCTTTTCTTTATCCTCGTTGTCTGTGAAGGGCTGATTATGCCGCGTGAGTAGCGCTCTTACGACAAGAGATGTTTCATGCCGCCAATCTCCAAAATCTGGGGTGATATCATGCTCTTCAGGTTTGTGTATAGATTCCAGTAAAACATCGATTCCTTGGTCTCTCAAATCTGCACTATATTGACGCGCATCATCCAATTTACGAAGCAATTCAATATGATCTTCCAGATCATGATCGTAACTACATATGGTGGTCATAATTGTCTCCTAAATTCTTAGCCCAAAAAACAGAAACAACAAGAATACATCGTCAGTTTATCATGATATGGTCTAATAGACCCGGACACTCCAGTTAAGAGAGAATAGACATAATTGGAGGAAGAAATGTTGAAAAGAAAACAATACACAAAACATTTCAAAACTGGGTCAAAAGGGTCGGTATCGATTATTCACCTGAGCAGATAACCACATAATTTAATTAAAACAAATTGCTATCGTACTATAATCTCTCGACGGGATGGCAGAAAACTAATCTGACAAAGTAGAACTAATTTGGAAGATTACTCATTTGGCGTTGAGCAAAGGCTAGTTTCTTCTTCTCTGCTTCACTGAGAAAATTTTCCACTGGCTTGTACAGCTCCGACACTTTTGAATAATCCTTGTTACTCCACGCTATTTGCACTTCCCGCCGAATATGAGAAAGCTTAGTTTCTAATTCGTATTGGTCACATTCTTTTTCTCTGAAATCAGATAAACGCTTAAAACTAAATCTATCATTTTTCAAAAAGTCTATAGCGTAAACTTCCAACCATGAGGACAGGCGAGAAAGACAATATACAAGTGAGACTGGGTCGGCGGCTTGAAAACTTTTGTAACCTTCCTTTTCTGCCACACCGTTTAGCCTAAGAATCTCGCCCAAATTAAACGGCCGCTCTTTTCCGTCAAACAAAACATTCTTTTGGCCAATCTCAACACCAACTTCATATGAACGATTTGCATCATAATGCACAACAACAAAGATCTTATCGCTCTCATAACGTACATCGAACGCCGCCACCGAAATACAACGAAAACGGTTCTTATCGATCAAAAATGAAAATTTTTCTTGGACTAATTCAGAAAATTCCTTATCCATCGTGACCTCTTGCATATCTTACACATTAGTTACGGGGTAGGCGGATGGTATGCGCCTGTTGATGAATTATATTGCCAGCCGCGAGACTCCAATAAATTGCGCTCAGCGTTTAGACCCCCCCCTGTAGGTATCTGCTGACCTGTTTTAGGATCACGGTAAGAATCATAAATGGGACTCCCTTTATTCATCTGCTCTCGAAGATAACCAGAGTTTTGTTTCCAATTGGCTTTGGCACTACCTTTATTTGGCAAGTTAAGCATGAAATCGCCATCTTTCCAGCCATCAGGTTTCGTCGTGCTTTCTTTGCCCCATTTAAAGAGGTTTAAGCCGCCTTTGTCTCCACTCTTTGTAACATTCCCACACTGCTTAATAATGCCATATCCTGCGGGTAAGAATGGAACAATTGCTGCAATGCCGTCGTAGGCTAATCCAAGACCGTTTAAAATGCTTGGATCGTCATTGAATGCTTTGATACTAAATCCAAAACTTAAAAGATCAATTGGTGTTTCGGGTGTGACAGCAAGACCTAACGGATCAACCAAACTTAACGTATTCTGCAACGCATATCCATACGTATTCAACCCGCCCGCCAACCCAATCGGATCGGATGACAAATACCGCCCCGTTTGCGGATCGTAATCTCTGAAATAATTGTAATGGAGCCCGGTTTCGGTGTCGAAATACTGCCCGGAAAATCGGGTGTTATAGGTAAATGTTTTATGATTACCGTCAGGGTCTTCACTGGACTGACTATCACCAAACGCATTCTGGTTTTGCCAGCTCCAGACCACCGTGTTTGTTGAATCGACGATCACGCGTGGCGTGTTCAGATGATCAGCATGGATCATATACACTTGCACCGGATCGTTTGGTTTGTTGCCCGGTTTAATTACCGCAATAGGAATATCGCCAAACCAGACGGTTTCCTGTTCAATTTCCCATTTAGTGGTTTGTTTGGAACCTTGCTTTTGGATATAGTCTCCAATCAATTGCCCATTGGGGTTATAAACATAGAAATAAGGTCCACTTCGCGCACTTTTACTGCCACGTTTGAATACACGTTCACCGTGACCGTTGTATAAATAATCTGTAATACCGTTGTGTATGGAGGTTTGCACCATTCGTCCCGCACTATTCCACGCAAAATCATACGTTCCATCGGTTAACGTGTTACCCGCCGCATCGTAGGTGTACGTTTTAGCCACCGGCCCTGCGACATTGAGCAGGCGGTTGCTGTTGGCATCGATGGTGTACGGATAAGTTGTTGCGCCGGACTGTTCGCTGATACGATTGCCGTTGGCGTCATAACCCCACACACGGTAGCTGGTGCTGTCCGATTGATTGGTCAGCCGGTTCAATGCATCGTAGGCATAGTTGAAGTTGTTGGCCGGGTTGGTATGCGTGGTGCCGACTATCCGACTGGCGGCATCATAATTCAGTGTTTGGGTGTCCGTGCCCAATGGATGCTGTGTGAGTCTGCCGTCGAGATCAAAACTGCGGCTGTGCGGCTGACCGTTACCCCAGTTCCAGCTTTCCGGTTCTCCAAACGGCCGGTAAGCAATGGCTTGCATCAAGATGTTGCCGTTGATGCGTAGTTCCGACGGTCTCCCGTCGATGTTGTATGTGGTGTCAATTTGAGTACCCGATGGATACGTGATACGCGTTAGCTGTCCACTGGCGCTGTATTGATAACTCAAGGTGTGTGTAAAGTTCTCGCCGTTATAACTGACAACCTGGGTTTTGCTCGTCAATCGTCCGTATGCGTCATATTGATAACTGGTACTGCCTGACTCATCGCTCATTTGCGTCAAGCGTCCGATACCGTTGACTCCGGTATCATACGTCCAGGTGATCGCACCAGTTGGCGGTATACCTGCAACAGTGCTGTACGACTGAGTGATGGGCCGGTTGAGTGCATCGTAGGTAGTGGTTTGTACTACACCTCTGGCGTCGGTTCTCGTCAGTTGATTACCTGCAAGGTCGTAGGTATAGGTGGTCGTACCACGGTCTTGCGAGATTTCCTGCGTGATATCGCCGAATGCATTGGTGGTGTAACTGGTCGCAACCCCTTTTGGATCGGTGATTTGCGCGATTTGATCCAGCGCATCGTGCGATTGCAAGGTTTGACCGCCCAACGGATCGTTAGCCTGGATCAGCCTATCGAGCGCATCAAACTGATTGGTGGATGTATGCAATAACGGATCGGTGGTTTGCTTCAGGTTACCGTTGGCGTCATACGCGAATTCGGTCACCTGATTTTGTGCGCCTGTTATTTTCCACAAACGGCTCAACGCATCGAATTCCTGCTGGCGTGTTTGCGCGAGCATGTTACCGGCATCAAAGATTTCTTCCTGGGTGCGGTTGCCTGCGGCATCGAGGGTATAGCGTATCGCATTGCCAAGGCTGTCGGTAATGTCCGTCAGGCGGTGTGCGTCGTCATACGTGTAGTATAGACTGCTGCCATCCGGTCGGGTCAGTTGGATTAACTGGCCGACGCCGTCATACTGGTAAGCGGTTGTTTCCGTACCGACCACACGCGAGATCAACCGTTGGCGGGCGTCATACGTCAGCGTGGTAGTGAGATTATTCGCATCGACAATCTGCTCGACTTGCCCATGTGCGTTATAGCGCGTGATATCGGTAACATGGCCCAAAGCATTGGTGATACGCATTACCCGCCCACGGCAACCGAAATGACCACCGGTACACGTTGCATCGGGGGCGTAGTAATCGATAGTCGTCACATCGCTGATATCTATGCGCGGGCCGTCTTCGATGCGCTGTACAATGACGCCCGGAACCGTTGGGTGATAGGTATAGCCGGTATTCCAGGTACGCGTCTCGTTTGTAGCGGTGTCGCGAATACTTAACTGCGTGACATTGCCGTAAGTATCGTAAACAATCGTCGTCTCACGGCCATCCTCGATAACTTGCACCGGTAAACGGAAATCGACATGCCAATTCGTCAGAATCTTGCGCTCACTGGTATCAGATGCAGGAGTATAGTTCACCACATCAGCCGGACAAGCACTACCCGAAGCCAAGCCTTCCACCCGTGCAATCTCGAGATTACGAGTCAGATCATACGCGTAACAGGTTTTGTTGCCGTTAAAATCGGCACGGCTGGCAACATTGCCGTTGACATCGTAGGTCGTAGCCGAAGATGCCGCACTGCAACCGGAACCGGCTGGTTGAGATTGACCGGCACTTCTGGCAACGCCTAAAATCGTTTGAAAGTTATAGGTGTATTGACTGCCCAGTGGATCGGTGACGATTGTACTGCTACCATCCTCGCTATAATCCAAATGATATCGATTAACACCACCGGCATGTACCGTTTCAGTCGCACGGCCTTGTGTATCGTAAGTATACGTTGCATAGCGGATACCATTTTCATCAGTAATACCGGTTAATGCGTATGGCAGGTTTATACCGCTGGTGTAGGCGGTTTCGTTGTAATGATAGAGCCGTTTACTACCGTCCGGATAAG
>JAGRFM010000039.1 GCA_020446045.1 Nitrosomonas sp. | reverse complement strand
CAAATTTACAAGGATCACGTGACTTTTCCCTGGCTAGAGCATTTGCTGGTGGGAGAAAAAGATCGGTACTGCCATATCATATACAAAAAGACCCAATTTAAAGGGTTGCCGGCCGTAATGATTTATTATCTGAGTGATGCCGAGCTATTTGAAAAGTATTTTAAATTTGTTGCCAGTTATTTTATTAAAAACGGATACATCAGTACGCACATAGAACTTCGCTTTTTAAAGCAAGTGCCATGGCCTGCCAAAATAAGTTCGGGTTTTAACGCAAAATTGTACCTGAGTAAAACGCTTTCTCCTCAGGATATCGATTATTTGTATTCAGAATTAGTGGCATTGGATCTGTAATTGTTCACTAACTAAAACCACGCTACGCTGCAGGTCTTCCTCAAAGTTTATTCGGATGCGCCCATCTGGAGTGCTCTGGTTCTGGTTTGTTGCAGCGTTTCCGGTGATGGCTCTGGATTTAACCAGCCTTGCAGATTCGATTCTGCGATATCGGCCAGTGCAGCTATCCAATCGCTGCGTTCATTAAGACACGGAATATAGTGATATTCTTTGCCGCCAGCCCCGGTAAAGATTTGCTTGCCTTCGATGGCTATTTCTTCGAGTGTTTCCAGGCAGTCAGAGACAAATCCGGGGCAAATGACATCGACGCGCTGCGTTTGCGTCTTGCCCAGGTTCTCAAGTATTTCCGCTGTATAGGGTTGCAACCATTTCGCACGCCCAAAGCGGGACTGGAAGCAGATTTGGTAGCGTGAGTCGTCCAAATCCAGCGCCTCGGCCAGCAATCGTCCGGTTTTCTGGCAAAAACAGAAATAGGGATCTCCTTTATCCAGATTTTTACGCGGTATACCATGAAAACTGATGATCAATTTTTGGGGTTGTCCATGCTGGTTCCAATATTCCCGGATATTTTGTGCCAACGCGGCAATATAACCCGGGTGATCGTGATAATGTTTGACGGTACGGATTGCGGGCATATTCCGCATACCATTCATTGTGGCAAAAACCGCGTCCATGGCGGCGGCGGTACTGCTTGCAGCATATTGCGGGAACAACGGAATGACCAGGATGCGGTCACATCCGGTATTGTTCAATTCATTGAGTACGCTGTAAACCGATGGGTTTCCGATATTCATGGCATACTTGACGACCAATGGCGCTTTCAATTTTGATTGCAACGTTTCGGCCAGTAACGTGGTTTGCCGCTCCGTGTGAATTTTCAAGGGAGAACCCTCTTCCGTCCAGATCATGGCGTATTTTTCAGCCGATTGTTTGGGCCTGAACGGTAAAATAAACCCATACAGGATAGGCCACCAGATTAAACGCGGTATTTCGATGACTCTGGGATTACTCAAAAATTCTTTTAAATAAGGTCTTAAAGCTTCCGGGGTGGGGGAATCCGGTGTGCCCAGATTGATGAGAAGAATACCCACTTTTCTCGGGGTGTCATGCTGATAGTCAGGTTTTGGGTTCATGGGTTGTTTGTGTGTGAAAAAGTGTCATCAGGATTGCGCCAGGCTGCTTGACAACAGTTTGGCAGTGATGTCCACAATTGGAATAACGCGTTCGTAAGCCATCCGTTTAGGGCCGATAACGCCGACTGTACCGACTACAGAGCCTTCTGTCTCATATGGTGCGGTAATGACACTGAAATCCTCAAATGCAGTCAGGTTGGATTCTCCGCCAATGAATATTTTAACGCCATGTGCATGGCGGCTCAGTTCAAGTAATTGCAGCAATCGGGTTTTGCGTTCAAAGATATCGAACAGATTTTTGAGACTTTCCAGGTTTTCAGAAGTATCCAGTGTATCAATCAATTTGCGTTCACCGGCGAGAACCACAACTTCACTATTTTCACTGATGGCTTCTTCACCGGCTTCTATGGCGGCGTTCATCAGGGTAGTCATATCTTGCCGAAGTTGCTTGAGTTCAGTCTGAACACGGGTGCGGATTTCATCCAGCGTGCAACCGGCATAATGTTGATTAATGAAATTTCCGGCTTCAATCAGATCCGACTGGCTATATGCAGTGTTGGTGAAAATGATGCGGTTTTGTACATCGCCGTCGGGCGTAACAATAATCAACAGAATTCGTTTTTCGGATAGCGCCATGAATTCGATATAGCGGAACACTGCCCCGGTTCTTTTCGGCGTAACAACGATACCGGCAAAATGTGTTAATTCCGACAACAAATGCGATGCGGAACTGACAAGTCGTGATGGGTTGTCAGGCAATAAATGGTGTTCCAGAAGATTGACTTCCTCATCCTTGAGAGAATTGATGACAAGCAATTCTTCAACAAATAAACGGTAACCCTTCGCAGTGGGTACTCTTCCGGCGGAGGTGTGCGGACTCATGACCAAACCCATTTCCTCAAGGTCGGACATGACGTTGCGTATCGTTGCAGGGCTTAACTCCAGCCCGGAAAACTTTGATAGCGAACGCGACCCAACTGGCTGACCTTCATGGATATACCGTTCAACCAGTGTTTTTAATAATATTTGGGCGCGTTCGTTAAGCATATGCTAATTTTACAACATTCTTGGGATATTCATGTTTCCTTTATGCTTTACAAGCAGTATGGCTGTTCCTCGCTCTTTGAATGATGCTAATATGATCAGGTGTCGGTAGAATGGTTTTATTCAGAAAACAAAACACTACAGAAATACGCATTTAAATTGAAACAGGCAAACATTAATAATTAATTCCATTATTTGGTAATGAGCTATCCCTTTAAAACGATTGCGTTAGTCGGTAAGCAAAACAATAAAGAAATTGCGCTGTTGATACTGGATCTTGCCGAGTATCTGAAGGGGTTACATTATGAAGTGTTTATCGATCATTTGACGGCTTCCTTTTTATCAACCAGCGATTATAAAGCGTTGACGGTCGAAGAAATCGGGCGTAAGGCAGATCTTGCCATAGTTATGGGGGGTGATGGCACGATGCTGAATATTGCGCGCATCCTCGCTTCATATGATGTACCGTTAATCGGGATTAACCAGGGAAGGCTGGGTTTTCTGACCGACCTGTCAACGGACAGCATGCTCGAAACGCTCAATGAAATGCTGCAGGGACAATATACGACCGAACGGCGGATGCTGTTATATGCTGAAGTCGTACGGGGTGACAACAGTGCTTTCAATGCGCTGGCCTTTAATGATGTTGTGTTGTATCGCGGCATGAGCAGTGGCATGGTTGAATTTCAGCTGAGCATCAATGATGAATATGTCAATACGATGCGTGCTGACGGGCTCATTGTGGCCACCCCTAATGGTTCGACTGCCTATGCCTTGTCATCAGGCGGCCCTATTTTGCATCCCAGTCTTGATTTGATCGAAATAGTGCCGGTGTGCCCGCATACGTTGAGTAATCGCCCGATTGTTGTTGGACCGGACGCCAGTTTAGAAATACATATGCTCAGTTCGCTGGATTCCCGTGTGCATTGTGACAGTCATTCCAGTTTCGACATCGACCAATCCGACCGGGTTATTGTGCGGCGGTTTCCTAAAACCGTGCGCCTTTTGCATTCCACAAATCACAGTTACTATCGCATGTTGCGTGAAAAACTGGGCTGGAGCGAATTGCATTAGTTTGCTTAATAGCGATGCTGCGACATTTAAGAATCAGGAATTTTGTCATCGTTGAACAGATGGAACTTGAATTCGCATCCGGCTTTACGGTGCTGACCGGTGAGACCGGCGCAGGGAAGTCCATATTGATTGATGCGCTGTCGCTCGTTCTGGGCGAACGTGGGGATTCCAGCCAGGTCAGGCAGGGGAGTCAACGCGCTGAAATCAGCGCCCTGTTTGATATCAAAGCGCGAGCCGACTTGCTGGAATGGCTGGATGAAAACGCATTGCAGGGTGAAGAAACGGAAGACTGTTTGCTGCGGCGTATTGTGGACGCCACGGGCCGCTCCCGTGCCTTTATCAACGGTCATGCGGCAACCTTGCAGCAACTGCGTACCGTGGGTGAACATCTGGTGGCCATCCATAGCCAGCATGCGCATCAGCTGCTGTTACAGAAAGAAGCCCAGCGGGATTTGCTCGATGCATTCGCCAATTGCCGGGAACAGGTGCAATCCGTTAAAACAGCCTATCAGCATTGGCAGCATTTACGGCGTCAACGCGAAACCTGTGAACGGGAACTGTCAGACTATCAGCAAAAACATGAACAGCTCTCGTGGCAGATCAATGAACTGTCCGAGCTCAATTTTTCCATTTCGGAATGGGAAACGTTGCAGGCGGATCATAATCGCTTGTCACATCTGGCGGGATTGCTGGAAGCGACGGAACTGGCTATCGATGTGTTATCCGAAAATGAAGCGGCCGTCCTGCATCAGATTAATGTGGTGAAAAACCAGTTGCAGCATGTGGTGGAATACGACCAGCAATTGCAAACATCGATCGATCTGCTCGAGTCCGCATCGATACAAGTGCAGGAAAGTGTTTATGATCTGCGCGGTTACCGGCAACAACTCGACCTTGATCCGCAATACCTGCAGGACATCGAACAGCGCATTTCCGCCATCCACCAAACTGCCCGCCGGTATCATGTGGCGACTGAAGAATTGCCCGATTTGCTCGAGAGACTGACTGCGCAGTTACAGTTGCTGGAAAACAACGGGAATCTTGAACAACTGACCGAGCAGGAAAAGGCTGCGCAATCAGCATACCAGGAACAGGCGAAAAAATTGACCGCACAGCGCACCAAAGCGGCCAAGAAAATGAGCCAGACGGTGACACAATCCATACAGACTTTGGCAATGGCTGGCGGAACCTTTTCCGTTGCACTGAATCCCCTGGAGCAGGCAGGTGCTTACGGACTTGAAGCGATCGAGTTTCAGGTCGCCGCGCATAAAAGCCTGCAACTCAGGCCGTTGGCCAAAGTCGCTTCCGGCGGGGAATTATCGCGTATCAGCCTGGCGATACAGGTGGTTGCGAGCAAGTCCGGAATTGTCCCGACATTTGTTTTTGACGAAGTCGATGTGGGGATTGGCGGCCGGGTGGCGGAAATTGTCGGGCACCTGCTCAAACAGTTGGGGAGTTCGCGCCAGGTGCTGTGTATCACGCATTTGCCACAAGTGGCTGCGGCAGGCGATCATCACTGGCAGGTGTCAAAATCGGAAACATCCGATACATCCAATGTGTACGATACGCAGCAGGTTTACAGCCAGATCCAGGTTTTGGATGCAACGGCACGCGTTGAAGAAATCGCCCGCATGTTGGGCGGTGTCACCATAACCGATGCGACGCGCAAGCATGCAGCTGAAATGTTGAACGGGAATTCGCAAGAATCTTAGGCTAAAAAACCTTATTCCTTAACGGATTGATTTAGCAACAGCTCTGAACAAATGCGCCATTCCAGGAAAATGATGAAACGCAAGTGGCCGTAGCCGAAATTGAATTGCCCGCCGCCGGCATTGGAAGCCTTATAGGCTTTAGTGCCTTTTCTGATAGTACTTGTGTTCAGTTTCATTTCATTGTCCAGCACACCCAGATCGATAAGCTCATTAATCACCGGATCGGCCGTACCGTTTACGGCCTGTTGCACCAAACCAACGTCTCCCATAGCACCCGGGGATTTTTGACCGCCAAGCAACGCGGTTTTCAGTTGCTCTCTAGATTCCTTCAACAAAGTCAGCCAGCCGACATTTTTCCTGACCGTTGATTCGCCTTCTAGCCGGTCGTTGATTTTTAAATTGACGTTATTGCAATTTGCCGGAATATCGCCCACCCTGCGCGCGACATTTTCCTGCATTGCCATCAAGTGCATGGCCAGATCGGTGCCGACAAAGCCGTGGGCGTACTCGTCAAAATCAATACCTGTCTGGCTCTCTTGGCCGACATAGTTTGTTACCAGATCGTCAACGATGCTTTTGGCCGTATCCCAACCCGCTATCAATTTTTTGAGTGCTTTTTTATCCGATCTTCCAACGTATAACTGCGAATATCCATGTCCTTTCCGGGTAATCCACGGATCGAGATCGATATTTTTAGTCTTTTTGGCAAGGCCGGTTCCGATCTCGAATTTGTAATTGGGATGATGCTTTTGCGCACCTTCTTCGACAGTCATGTCGAGATTAACACGTTGAACCGGATTGATTTTTCTTTGTGCAGCCTGGTTGGCGGCTTGTTGCAGTTGCATCAGGTTTTGTACACGCGGGCTTTTATCAATGGATTCACTCAAAGTATCCAAATCGGCAGTTTCAGCACGGTTATCGACAAACTGAACAGTACTTTGAAAAACGGGCGGGTTCAGCGAATTCCGCCTGGTTTCTTGTTGTTCCGTTGATTTGCTTGAATATGTTTTCATATTTAATTTGTTACATCCGTTAAAGCTTCGTGCAAACTAAATCCTGCCATCATCAAGCAATTTGTCAATCTGATCTCTGAAATGCTGTCTCAGATGCTCGATATTTTTGTATTCCGTCCAGAAATGGCCTTTTGCTTTGAGCTTGTCTTGAAATGTCCAAAGTGACTGCAAATCATTCCGGTTTGCTTCAGTGGTAGAGATGGCAGCATCTTTGAAATACGTGTAAATCAGCGGTTTACCGTTTTGTTTAAACGTGTCGTAGGCAACATCAAATTCTTCTTCGGTATAAGCGCCGGTTTTGGTCATGAACAGGCTGACAAAAATATCGCAGTCGCGGACCTTTTTGTTGTATTCGTCCTGCAACCGGGTTTCTGACATCGCGTCAAGGAAGTTTTCCCAGCGGATGATTTCCAGATAAACTCCTTTTTTGCGCAATGAATCGTTTTGCTGGCGGAAATAAAGATCAAACGCATCGCGGTCGTCGCGCAGTTCTTCAGACGAAGCTAAAAAAATAGAGACAGTTTTCGGCTGACTGGAATATGTGACATGATTTTCATGCGAGTGTTTACCCTCCCGAGGCGAATAATCTTCCAGCCTGAAACCGTCGAGCAGTGCTAGTACATTGACCATCTCATAACTGGCTGGGCATTCGACTTCGAGCTTGCCATCGCGCTTGCGTTTGCGCAGCCGGTCATATTCAAACAGCTCTGGCGTAATCGATGCGCTGCATTGCGAACACCGACACGGAATCCATTTTTTCAGTTTGGCCTGCAAACCGCTGAAGCTGGCGTTCAATGCGTCGAGGTCGGCGGCAATAATGCTCATCAACATTTTGCTTTCCGAACCGCGGGCGCGCAGTGTGATTTCATTGCCGCACGGCATGACTTGTGCCAGCAGACTGCTACCGTCGCATTCAAACAATACGCCGTTGATCCAAGCCATCTCGGTCCGTTGTACATAAGCATGTTTGCGCACCATCAAGCGGTTGATCAGTCCTTTCGGCAAAAAATCGTAGCGGTAACTCAGTACCAGATCGCCTGGTTGCGCCCAGTTCGTTATTTCGGCTGGCACGGACGGCGGGAGCAGTTGCGGCGCAAGCCATGTTTTATCTTTACTGGCAGGCAGATCGGGCAGAGCGTAGCACAATTCGAATTTTTCCATCAGAGCGAGCAGCTCGGCATGCATGTCGGCGTATTCGGAATCCGCCCAGATACGTTCGCAGTCTGAAGTGGTAAAGCGTCCATAAAACATTTTGACCATTTCATCGTCGAGGATACGGAACACGGCTTCGGTCGCCCAGCGGTTTTGCAGGATCACTGTTTTGCGTAGCAGCGGATCATCCTGAAAATGCAGGAAGACACCGAGGTCATGAAAATAACGGCTCAAATGAAGTGTTCTGCTGCGATCGAATTCAAGGTGCTGGCCATACAGTGCAAAGTAATCCTGTTGAGAAATATAAGGGGTGTCTTGTGCTTTCTGCTCAATAGTCTTGCGGATTTCGACCCATTTGGCCGGCACTTCCTCGCCAACATGTGGAAGCTGTTGCACATACAATTCAGCAGCTTTGGACAATGCATCGGCTGATCCGGGATATTCCAGATTGCCACGGTAAACATCCTTGACGTTCGGAAAACGACCTTTGATGCCCGCTTCGTCAATGCGCTTGCTACGCCCGCCTTTTTCATTTTGGAAGATCAATACCGGGCTGTGGTTGCTGAGCAGGTCGATGACTTCGAGCCAGTAGCGAAAGCCTTCGTCGGTGATCGATTTGTGATCCTTCGCGGTGTCGTCGAGCAGAATATACAGCGAATTCTTGGTCAGAAAAAACTGGTGGGTGGCATGGTAAATCTGCTGCCCACCAAAGTCCCATACATTAAGCCGAAAAGTACGGCCGTTATCCAGTGGAAAATCATGACGGTGAATATCGATGCCTTTGGTGGTTTCGTCTTCAACCGGTAACGGTTTGTTCGGATGATATAAGCGGCGCATCAGGCTGGTTTTGCCTGCACGACCTTCACCAACAATCAATACCTTGGCTTCATATAGGTGGTCGATACCTTGAGACTCAATTTCACGGAAATAATTGCGTACGGCTTCTGGGCCTTGTTGGACAATTTCCGGTGGAGGATGAATGAGTGGACAACCTTCGACGAAGATGCCATCCGAATCATGTTTCCCCCATTCAAGGACAGGCACACCGTGTTTGATTAGTTGCTTAAACGGTGATAAATCAGTGACATTTGTATCTGTAATATCAAGTCGCCTTAGCAAGGATAAAACTGAAAAAGGTTTAAGGTCTGTAATATCTTTTTGGTAGCTTAAATTCAGTGAAGTAAGCTTTCTTAGCGATACAAGTTGTTGAGCACCTTGATCGCCGATATCATTACGTCCAAAACCTTTAACTCTTCTCATTGCACGTTGTACTACAGACGGTATTCGACTTCCAATTTCAAGCAGGCTAAGATCTTTAAGTAAAACGATATTTTGAATGCTATCATCCCCTAAATTATTATCATTGAGCTTAAGTGATCTAAGTTTAGTGAGTACACATATATATTCTATTCCATTATCCCCAATATTATTGTCATTAAGATCAAGAGAAATTAGGTTGTTGAGTTGGATGATATGTTTAAGATCATTATTACCAATATTGTTGCTAGCAAGGGAAAGCGAGGTGAGATGATTGAGTATACTTATTCTTTTGATTAGATTATCAACATGTTGTGTGAGTTGATACACATGTGTACTGGTTCTCCATAACGTTGGCCAATTATTCAGATCTTTATTAGTAGAAGGATCTGGGCCGAGTAAAGCCAGTTCGGTATCCCCATCGTAAGCAATTTGCGCGATGATGTCATCCAGTTCGTCGGGAGAAATTCTACGGATGGTTTTATTGGTTTCTGTCATGAGAAAAATCGTTGTTGATACAGCAGATTATAAGAACATTGATAACCTATACAGTATTTACTCGGGTACACGCCAGTGTTTATTTTTGCCAATCGCTTCATGTATCCATGCTGGATCAAGGTTTGCGCCATTTGGCCAAGCGGGTACGCCGAGTTCAATGCGAACCTGATTGAACAGTTTTTCATCTTTCAACGCGGCGTAAATGCCCGCTTTTTGACTAAAGATGAATAGCGATAAATCAACGATACCATTTGTGCCGTCATTGTGCAGGTGACAGTCAGGCAGTAATTCGATAAAACATCCACGGAGTGTATACGCCAGGGTGCTGTTGTAGCGATCAAAAAAAGAGATTTAGGCATTTTTTTAAATTTCATTATTTAATACTTGTCTTTGATGGACAATAGCCAGAACAATAATCACCTGATCGTTAATTTCATAAATGATGCGATATGAATAAATGGAAATTTCCCTGATATTTTCTTGATTGATTTCCGGTATGATTCTTCCGATTTTGGGAAAAGTATCCAGTTGTTCCATTCTTTCACGCACATCATTCACTACTTTCTTAGCGTACTACAATGAATCCTTTGCAATGTAATCATGAACAGCACGCAAATCAGACGTTGCGGAATCCGTCCAGACTACCACGAATCAATTTCCTGCTTTAGCTGTTCACTTGTTATCGTTTTATTCTGACTTGCTTCTGCTCGACCTTTTCTGATCTTGTCCAGCACATAAAGCCGGTACATGATTTCGTCCATATCAGTATCATCAGGCAATTGATCAATTGTTTTTAATGCATCCTGTTTGGCTGCGAGCATTTGATTCTCCTTATAGATACCTCTAAAAATTCATATTTCTTTACCATACATCGTTGCTCACAAAAAATGTTTCCTTACATATCAATCATATGCCGCGTCAATATTTTTTGCTCTCGCCTTGTCTTGTTTAAAACTCTGAATTTTTAGAGGTGTCTATTTTTACAATTTATCGACTAATCGGTTTATATCGTATCCGCTTCGGTTTTGCGCCTTCTTCACCTAATCGTTTGACTTTGTCGGCCTCGTATTCATGGTAGTTGCCGTTGAAGAACGTCCATTGCGATTCGCCTTCGGCGGCGAGGATATGCGTGGCGATACGATCGAGGAACCAGCGGTCGTGTGAGATGACAAGCACGCAACCGGCGAATTCAAGCAGTGCGTCTTCAAGTGCGCGCAGGGTTTCCACGTCAAGATCGTTCGACGGTTCGTCGAGTAGTAGCACATTGCCACCCGCGATCAGGGTTTGTGAAAGATGCAATCGTCCGCGTTCGCCGCCGGAAAGCTGTCCGACAATTTTTTGCTGATCGCCGCCCTTGAAGTTGAAACGGCCCAGGTAGGCGCGGGCAGGGGTGGTGTATTTGCCCACCGTAAGCAAATCATTGCCGCCGGATATGGCTTCGAATACGGTTTTGTCGTTTTCCAGTGAATCGCGCGCCTGGTCGACATGCGCAATGTGGACGGTCGGGCCGATTTTGACTTCACCCGAATCGGGCTGTTCCTTGCCGGTAATCAGTTTGAACAATGTCGATTTACCTGCACCGTTCGGGCCGATAATGCCGACAATCGCGCCGGGTGGAATCTGAAAGCTCAGGTTGTCGATCAACAGCCGGTCGCCGTAGGCTTTGGATACGCCGTTAAACTCGATGACTTCGTTGCCGAGTCGGTCGCCGACCGGGATGAAAATTTCCTGTGTTTCGTTGCGTTTCTGGTATTCCTGCGAATTGAGTTCGTCGAAACGCGCCAGACGCGCTTTGGATTTCGCCTGACGGCCTTTCGGATTTTGCCGCACCCATTCAAGCTCTTTCTTCATCGCTTTCATATGCGCGTCAACCTGTTTGCTTTCCTGCTCCAGCCGCGCTTCTTTCTGTTCAAGCCAGCTCGAATAATTACCTTTCCACGGAATGCCATGTCCCCGGTCGAGTTCCAGAATCCATTCGGCGGCGTTATCGAGGAAGTAGCGGTCGTGCGTGACGGCAACCACGGTGCCGGGGAAACGTACCAGGAACTGCTCAAGCCATTCGACCGATTCGGCGTCGAGGTGGTTGGTCGGCTCGTCGAGCAGCAACATGTCGGGTTTTTCGAGCAGCAGTTTGCACAACGCCACGCGGCGTTTCTCACCACCCGACAGGTTTTTGACCACCGCATCCCACGGCGGTAGGCGCAACGCGTCGGCGGCAATTTCCATCTGGTTTTCGGTGTCGCTGCCCGCAGTGGCGAGAATGGCCTCCAGCCGTGCCTGTTCTTCGGCCAATGCATCAAAATCGGCATCTTCTTCGGCATACGCAGCGTAAACGGCATCGAGTTTTTGCTGCGCTTCGATGATCTCACCCATGCCGGCTTCGACTTCCTGGCGCACGGTATGTTCGGGTTCGAGTTGCGGTTCCTGCGGCAGGTAACCGATGCGGATATCGGGCAGCCGCTGGACTTCACCGTCAATTTCGGTATCCACGCCCGCCATAATGCGCAGCACGGTGGATTTTCCGGAACCATTCAGGCCGAGCAGGCCAATTTTGGCGCCGGGGAAGAAACTTAAGGAAATATCCTTGATGATCTGGCGTTTGGGTGGAACGATTTTGCTCACGCGGAGCATGGACATGACATATTGGGCCATTGGTTTTATCTTATCCTGGAATTAAAAGAATTATGAAATGAGTTTGTATGACGCAAAGTGTAACGCAGCTTTCCCGGCATTGAAAGCGAGTGGATTATTGTCCGGTTTTGGATGACTGTTATACGTTATTGATCCGTTTGATCGAGACAAATTTGCGGTTCTCGTCGAAAACCAGTTCGAAAATACCGTGCACGCCGTCCGGCTGAACTACTGAACGCAAGATGTTGGTGGGAAAACGTATGGTGCGGCCACTCGTTGTGCGGGCTTTGACCGTACTGACATGGCCTTCGTAATAATGGACGAGCTGGTGCGGCGGGATGTTGAGGATGACCAGTTGGCGCTGATGCATGACGTTTGTTTCCCGACTGTTTTTATGCGGCTCTGGGGGCAAACATGATAATTGCCATACCAACAAGTGCGACCGATGCGCCGACGAAATCCCAGATGGTCGGCCGGATGCCATCCACAGTCCATAACCAGAAAATCGCCACGAAAATATAAACGCCACCGTAGGCCGCATAAACTCGACCGGCGGCAGTCGGATGCAGTGACAACAGCCACGCAAAAGCAGCCAGGCTCAATCCCGCCGGAATCAGCAGCCATGCGCTTTTGCCTTGCGTGAGCCAGAGATAGGCCAGATAGCAACCGAGGATTTCCGCGATGGCGGTAATGAAAAACAAGCTTACGGTTTTGAACGCGAACATGATCGAATATGATTGATGTTGACATATCTTTTTGATGGTATATCTTACCTGTGTAGAATCCATTTGGCATCCAGTAATATTTGCTGGTGTTTAATGCACTGAACGCGCTGAATTTTTTCATTTACGGAGTCTATTCGACTATGCGTGCCTTTTCCTTTTATCAACTTTTGACCGTCATCCTGATTTTTTTAGTATTGATACCGCAGAGCAGGGCAGAAGAAAGTGACAGTGAAAGGATTTCTTTGTTTGTTGCCGATGGACAATTGATGTCGCATCCATTTCGTGTTTTTGTGACGCATGATATTACCGAGGCCATGGAACCGGAATTATTGCTGCGTGCAAGTCATACGTTTACCGCTGTTCGTAAAGGTGAATCCGATAAACTCCAGCCATTCGTTATTGCGCGCAATCAGATCAGCACGGAATCCGTTGCAGGGCAGAAGATACAAATAACCGGAACACTGATGCTGTTTGATTTGCAGAATTATCCCGTTTCACCGTACAAGGGAATGACGCGTGTCACGCCGATTCTGGAATGGATGGAATCTGCATCCGATGGCAATAAGGAAAAACGTGCTGTTGTTGCGTCACGTCAAGTGTATCTGGGTAATATTTCGGTTGCGGTGGTTTGGACTGTTGTGACGACCGCTGTATTGATTGCATTTATCGCTTTTCTGGCAAAGCGTTCTGGTCATCCATTGATTGCATTTTTCTGCGGCAATGACGGCAGGCTATCGCTTGCCCGGACACAGGTAGCGTTGTGGACGATAGTGATTGGTATGGTGGTCGGCGGCTATGGTATGCTCAAACTTGAAGTGCCTGACATTCCGGATACATTGGTTATTTTGATGGGCATGTCGCTGGTTACCGGCGGGATAAGCTATGTTAAATCTGGTGAAAAGAGAATCCCCGGTGGCGTGGAAACGAACAAGCCTGAAACCTTACCATCAAAAGTCAAAATTTCGCCACATTTGAGTGATCTGGTTTGTATTGTGGATCATCAGGGAAGTGAGCAACTGTCGCTGGCGCGTGCACAAATGGTCTTCTGGACGGGGTTAACCGTGTTTTTATTCATGGTGAAAAGCGTTCTGGACGGTGTGTTGTGGGATATTCCATTGGAGATGGTTGGCCTCATGGGGATGAGTCAGGCAGCTTACCTGAGTCCGAAGCTTGTGAACCAAAATAACCCCGGAATTTCTTGGCGAGAGTCTTAAGTCTATTTTTTCAATGCGTGACCGGCCAGTGTTTTGCCGAGATTCCAGATTGAACCCGGAACTTTATGTGTTTCGGCAATCGTCTGGTCGAAAGCGGTGAGTATTTTTTCACAATCCCTGTCTGTCAGGTTGAGCGGTGGCAGCAGTTTGACGACATTCATGCCGTGACCGGCAACCTGCGTCAGAATATGGTGTTCTTTAAACAGCGGGATGGTGATCATTTGGCAGAATAGTCCTTTGTTGGCTGCTTCCAGCATGGTCCAGGCGGCTTTGAGTTTCAGGCTTTGCGGCGCTTGGAATTCTACGGCGATCATGAGTCCCTTGCCGCGCGCTTCCTTGAGGAATTCATATTTGCCGGTCATGGTATTTATGCCGTCAATAATGATTTTCCCTTTTTGCGCGCTGTTCTCGATCATTTTTTCATCTTCGATGACCTGCAAAGTTGCCAGGCCGGCAGCCATGGCCATGTTGTTTTTGGAAAACGTCGAGCCGTGCACAACAGCGCGATCCATTCTATTAAACACGGCATCCATAACACGTTCGGACATCGCAACACCCCCAACGGGGATAAAGCCACCGGACAATGCCTTGGCCATCAAAATCATGTCGGGTTTCACACTCCAATGGTCGATGGCCCAGAATTTGCCGGTTCTGCCGATACCGGTCTGGATTTCGTCGGCAACAAACAACGTGCCGTATTTGCGGCAAAGCCGTTCGACTTCCGGCAGGTAACCGTCATCTGGTACATTGACGCCTTTGCCCTGAATCGGTTCGATCATGAATGCGGCGACATTTTTACTCCGAAGCGCGTTTTCCAGAGCCTCGAGATCGTTAAACGGTACCGATTCGCAATCAGGCAGTAACGCGCCAAATCCATCGCGGAAAATCTTTTCACCGTTGAGTGATAACGAACCCAGCGTCAAACCATGAAAACTGTGCTCGCAATATAAAATCTGCGGGCGTTTTGTGGCGTATCGTGCAAACTTAATGGCCGCTTCGACGGCTTCAGAGCCCGAATTGCAGAAAAACATACGGTTAAGATTATCCGGAACGGTTTGCAGAATTTTTCTGGCGAGTAATCCGCTTAAGAGCGAAACATCCATTTGCACCAGGTTCGGCAATTCAGACGTTAAAGTCTCCTGTAGCGCCTTGATCACCGTCGGGTGATTGCGCCCGACCGCAAACACACCAAATCCACTGAGAAGATCGAGATATTCATTGCCTTCATAATCATACAGGTACTGCCCTAAGGCTTTTTTGTAGTTGCGATCGTAGCCAATGGTTTTTAGAACCTTAACCATTTGATTGTTCAAATGCTTCTCATGCAATTCAAATTTTTCAGTATGGTGGTTTTCTAACAGTGAGGAAATGCTAAATGACATAAATGAAACTCGATTAATGGATAAAACAGTAATTGAAATTAAGACTAATTATTATTATGGATTTGCGGATTAGCGGCGTGTCAAATTAAACAAACTCATTATGAATAATTTTGGTATTTTAAAACTATCGGACTCAATAAATGATAATTATTTTCTGTGCACGAACAATAGTCTTAAACGCGTCTTAACGCAAGTCAAAGTTTAAAAAAGAAAAATGAAATGTAGGTGACGCGTTATCTTAAAGTCTTCGGGTTGACCGTGTTTTTGAATATTTAAGATATAAATACTTATCAGTTTAACAATAGGAAAATAGTGATTCTTTGGTATCGTGACTGAAGATTAAGAAAATACTGATCAATCCGATAAATACAGCAGAATATATGTTTATTGATCAGACAATAGTTGACCAGGTAATCGATGAATCTTTGGAGTCTTAAAAATAAATCAGTTTTGATTGTCGATGATTACGACAAGATGCGCATGTTGATCCGTGAAATGCTCATGCCGCTCGGTCCGGCAAAAGTGGTTATGTCGCGGAACGGAAAAGACGCAATTGAACAACTCGAAAAAAACAAATTTGATATTGTCTTATGCGACTACAAACTAGGGAGTGGCAGAGACGGACAACAAGTTCTGGAAGAAGCGCGGCATCGTAATCTTTTAAGCTACGCCGCTATTTTTTTCATCATTACCACAGAAAATACTTCCAAAATGGTGATGGGCGCTATTGATTATTTGCCCGATGACTACATTTCAAAACCGTTTACGCAGTCCCAAATTCAAACGCGCCTGGAGAAAGCTTCCCGGAAAAAAGCGCAGCTTGTAGAAATCGTACAAGCAATGAGTGCCAGAAATTTTTCTAAAGCGCTCAGTATATGTGACCAGAAGTTTCAGGAAAAAACATATGGTCAAACAGAACTGCAAAAAATTAAAGGTGAACTGCTCTGCAAGCTTGGCCGGTTGGATGAGGCGGAAAAGTTTTACATTGATTTGCTGGCGGAAAGAAATATACCCTGGGTGCGATTAGCGCTTGGAAAAGTCTATTTTCAAAAAGGAAACTATACCGAAGCCGAAGTGCAATTCGAATCACTGGTTAATGAAAACCCTGCTTATGTTCATGCACTAGATTGGTTGGCTGATACATTGGAAAAGCTGGGGCAATCGGAACGCAGTCAAGGCATGTTGGAACGTGCGATAGATTTGTCACCCAAGTCTCCGGTACGGCAACGGAAATTAGCTGCAACAGCGTTCAAGAACGGGGCCTATGATATGGCTGAGGAAGCCTATGAAAGTGCGATCAAGGAAGGCCGGAATTCATGTTTTGGTGATTTGGCTGATTTTACGGGGTTGACCAAGGCGCTGATCTGCCAGGATAAAACAGAAGAAGCGCTTGAAAAGATAGACAATATTAATAAGGATTACAAGCAGAATTCTGATGCGCAATTTTTTTCGGCGCTTTCCAAGTCAATTTTATATCGTGAACTCAATGACCTGAATGCGTGTGAAGATAACCTGGAAGTAGTTTTTAAGGCTTTGAATAAGCGTGTTGGAGGTTTGGATGTTGAAACAGCGCTGGATATTACGCAAACCTGCCTGACGCTCGATAATCAAGCATTGACAACCAAGATTGTTAAACAATTGGTCAATGATTACTCGGAGAACGAACAAGTATTGGATCAGGTCAGGTCGCTTTACGAAAAAGCTGGAAAACTTGACGAAGCGAATGAAATTATTCAAGGCACTCGGGAAGAAATTATTAAAATAAATAATGAGGGCGTCAGGATGGTTCAAGATGGCAAACTGGAGCAATCCATTAATTTCTTCATTCAGGCGGCAAAAGGCATGCCCAATAATGCAACAATCAATTTTAACGCGGCCTATTCGATGGTCAAACAGATGAAAAAAACAGGTGAAATCGGAAAGTACTTTTCACTTGCACAACGATTTATGGATCAGGGACACAAAATTGATCCGGCAAATCAGAAATATTTTCAATTGTTAAAACTAACAGAAGATATCAATAATGAAGCAGCATAAAAAAACAGTGGATTCATCCCCAATACGATCGGTGGATTTTTCAACTGTTTTAGCCAGTTGTATTCATGATATGAAAAACTCATTGAGTATTTTGTTAAACAAGATTGATGAAATTGAAGCTGAAACCGTAGACGCCAAAAACAAGTCCGAACTGGAGCAATTACAATATCAGGGAAAGCGAATCAATAATCATTTGATTCAATTACTGGTGCTGTATCGTATCAATCAATCGCAGTATTTTGCTAATATTAATGAGACCGGAATCCGGGATTTTCTAGATGATGCGCTCGAGCCTTATATTTCAATGTTTAAACACAGGAATATTTCGGTGTCCATTCAGTGTGATGATGATTTATATTGGTATATCGATAGTGATTTAATCCAAGGCGTTCTAGCCAATATTATGAATAATTTGTATATTTATGCAAAAACTGAAATGGTGGTGATTGCGCGGATAGAAAATCAGAGATTTATTTTGCAAATCAAGGATGACGGGCAAGGCTATCCGGATGAAATGTTTTTAACACCAACCTGCAGTACACAAAAGAGATTCAGTTTCAAATCCAGTAGTACCGGTCTTGGTTTATATTTTTCTGAGATTGCCGCTGAAATGCATCAAAATAACGGGGAAAAGGGGTATATCACGACCAGTAATGATGGAATCAATGGTGGCGGCTGCTTTTCAATCGTTTTGCCGTAGATAATTAATTCTTCAGTCGTTTTTTATAATTACTTACTTAAAGCCTGGATCAGGCTCTGTATCCGCAAAACCCTTTTTGGGGCATCCGGAATATTCACTTTTAATTTAAGCCGGTCCGGTCCTGCGAGTGAATATTCCCGGCTGCTTTGTATCAGTTGGATTATTTTTGCCGGGTTAATCGGCGGATTCGGTTTAAACTGTATCTGAATAGCTTCTGTATTGGCATCGATGCGGACAATACCCAAAGGTTTTGCGGCTATGCGTAGCCGGTGGCTGTCTATCAAGGCGCGTGCGGCATCAGGCAATAATCCGAAACGGTCTATCAGTTCGCTATGCATATCGTCAAGCTGTTTGTTTTCTGCGCAATTGGCCAGACGTTTATAAATAATCAGACGTTCATGAATGTCGTGGCAATAGCTGTCCGGTAACAAGGCGGGCGTATGTAGATTGATTTCCGTGGCAATTCCCAATGGGTTTTGCATATCGGGTTCCAGGCCGTCTTTCAGTGATTTGATGGCGTTATCCAGCATGGCGCTGTAAAGGCTAAAACCGACTTCCTGCATTTCGCCGCTTTGCGATTCGCTCAAAATGGCGCCTGCACCACGAATTTCCAGATCGTGCATGGCCAGAAAAAAGCCGGAGCCCAGCTCTTCCATGGCCTGAATGGCATCCAGCCGTTTTCTCGCTTGAGCGTTTAGTGCTTTTTCATCGGGTATCAACAAATAGGCGTAAGCTTGGTGATGCGAGCGGCCTACACGGCCACGCAATTGATGCAGTTGCGCCAGGCCGAATTTGTTTGCGTTATTGATGATGATGGTATTTGCACTGGGCACATCGATGCCGGTTTCAATAATCGTCGTACAAAGCAGGATGTTGAACCGTTGCTGGTAGAAATCGCGCATGACATGTTCCAGTTCACGCTCCCGCATTTGGCCGTGTGCAATGCTGATACGTGCTTCAGGCAACAGCGTAGCCAATTTGTCGTGCATCAATTGAATTGTGTTGACTTCGTTGTGCAGAAAATAAATTTGTCCACCGCGCTTCAGTTCACGCAGACAAGCTTCACGGATAATGCCCAGAGAGAAATTCGTTACAAATGTTCTAATGGCCAGGCGGCGCTGAGGTGCAGTGGCGATGATGGAAAAATCACGCAAACCTTCTAGCGACATGGCCAAGGTGCGAGGTATGGGGGTGGCCGTGAGCGTCAGAACATCGATTTCCGCGCGCAACTTTTTAAGTTGTTCCTTTTGCCGGACGCCAAAACGGTGTTCTTCATCGATGATGACAAGACCGAGGTTTTTGAATTTGACGCTTTTCTGGATTAATTTGTGCGTACCGATGACGATGTCGATTTGACCTTGAGCGAGTTCCTGCAGTGTTTTTGTTTGTTCTTTAGTGGTTTTGAAACGTGATAATTCAGCAATTTTTATCGGCCATTGATCGGCAATCAAGCCGAAACGGTCTGAAAAATTCTGAAAATGTTGTTCCGCCAGGAGCGTCGTTGGAACCAGTACGGCAACCTGTTTGCCATCGGCAACTGCGACAAAGGCGGCGCGTAAAGCAACTTCCGTCTTGCCAAATCCGACATCGCCGCATATCAGACGATCCATGGGCTTTTCTGAAATCAGATCATTCAGGACAGATTGGATCGCCGCTGCCTGATCTGCCGTTTCTTCAAAGCCGAAACCTTCGGCAAAAGCATCATAATCATGTTGATTGAACTGGAATGCATGACCTTCCCGTGCCGCACGTTGTGCATAAAGATTAAGCAGTTCGGCGGCTGTGTCGCGCACCTGTTGCATTGCTTTGCGTTTGGCTTTATCCCACTGACTGCTGCCCAGTTTGTGCAAAGGCGCTGATTCCGGTGATGTGCCGCTGTATCTTCCTATCAAATGCAGATTGGATACGGGTACATATAATTTGTCTCCCCCTTCATACTCAAGCGATAAGAATTCACTCAATTCACCGTGTTCTTCTTCACCAAGATCCATGCTGACCAGCCCTAGATAACGGCCTATGCCGTGTTCTTCATGCACCACCGGGTCGCCAGGTTTGATTTCTGACAGATCACGCAGGATATTGTCGGTTGATGTGATTTTACGTGATTCTCTTTCACGCCGTCCGGGGATATGGGTTGCGTATAATTCAGTTTCGGTGATGAAAGCGAATTTGTCGTCATTGAGAATGAACCCGTTATGCAGTGGGGATGCGCATAACATCAACGAATCAGCACTGTTAAGAAAATGTGCGTAGTCTTCACAGATAATGGGGTTTAAATGGTACTGGTTGAAGTAATCGGCCATTAACTCGCGCCTGCCCAGGCTTTCTGCCATGAGCAGTATTCGTCCGCCGTTACCGGTAAATGGGGAGATGAAGTCAAACAGCTTGTCCAGTGGGTTATCGGCATGGCGGTTTACCTGCACTGAAGGTAAGCTCCGGACATTTACGACGGTATCTGTATTGCTTGCTTCTTCCGTGGCTAATAATTCGACTCTTGGGAAAGGTTTGATTCGGCTAAAAAAATCTTCTGAGAACAGAAAAAGCTCTTCCGGTGGCAGTAAAGGACGGTCAATATCGGCGCGAAGTAATTGATAGCGTGATTGAGTGTCACGTCTAAATTCATCGAGCACAGGACGGACATCCCGATGCAGACAGATTAATGTTTCTTCTGCCAAATAATCAAAAAGTGTAGCGGTTTGTTCGAAGAAAAGCGGCAGATAATATTCGATACCGGCTGGCGCTATACCTTTGCTGATATCTTTGTATATTTTCTTTTTGGATGGATCGCCTTCAAATTTTTCCCGGAATTTACCCCGAAAGCATGCCCGGCCATTTTCATCCAGTGGGAACTCGCGTGCCGGTAGTAATCTTATTTCGTTAACAGGATAAATACTGCGCTGTGTATCCACATCGAAAGTGCGAATCGTATCGATTTCGTTATCCATTAAATCAATACGGTACGGCACCGTGCTGCCCGTCGGAAACAGATCAATTAATCCTCCGCGGATACTGTATTCTCCAGGTGAGAATACCTGTGTAACATGAGAATATCCGGCAAGCGATAATTGGCTTCGTAAGGCTGATATATCGAGTTGTTCCCCCTTCTTGAGAAAAAACGTATGTGCTGCAAGGTATTCGAGTGGCAGGAGTCTGTAAAGCGATGTCGTTAATGGGACGATAAGCAGGTCGCAGGTTTTATTCATGACCTGATATAACGTCGACAGGCGTTCAGAGACAAGGTCATGATGCGGAGAGAAAGTATCGTAAGGCAGTGTTTCCCAGTCGGGTAACAGATGAATCGACAAATCGGGTGAAAAAAATGGTATTTCGTCCATTAAGCGTATGGCATCCAGTGCGTTGGCTGTAATAACCATTAGCGGCTTGGATTGCTTGCTTAATTCAGCGATATAAAGGGCATCGCTGGAATGAGAGGAAAAAGCTGTGCGGTGAATGGTTCCTGGCAGAAGAGAAATCGATTGATGCGACATATTAATTGTGGATTATTGTTGAGCTCATTACTTTCGGAGCTGAAGTCATAAGCTGTTTTAATATTATAGGGTATTTTTCCACTTTTATTCTTTTATTGGTCAGCTGTGCCGGTTGCTATACTGCGATACTTAATTTGTAAGTGCCTGTTGGATATTCATAAATCAGCAGGCAGTGGTTTTTTTTTGCCGCTTATGATTTGTGATGTGATTTTATTGTAGTAAAATCCCTACATAAGAATAATTGCTGATGATTGATACTCATATACCCATGGTAGAAGCCGCAGACGAAAACGATGAGGATATGTCAATTAAAGATAAACTGATTGACATGATTCACAATGATCCAAATCTACCCACGATAGGGAATAGCATATCAAATGTTGTTCAGCTGACTTCATCGGAAAGTAAATCAATTGGGCTGTTAACAAATTTAATTCTTACAGACCCGTCACTTTCACTGAAAATACTTCACCTTGCTAATTCGTTGACTTTACGTGTTTCAACGCAGGAAGTTACCAGTATTTCAAAAGCAATTCAGTTGCTTGGACTGGATACGATTAAAACCTGTGCGTTGGCAATGATTTTAGTTGATGGTATGCCACGGAAACATGCTAACGCTGTGCGTACTGAATTGATGATTGCGCTGTCAGCGAGTCTGATCGGGCGTAATCTGGCCAAGCGCAGTGCATTTCCCAACGCCGAAGAAGTGGCTATTGCTGCGCTGTTTAAAAATGTCGGCAGGTTGATCTTGGCTGCCTTCGACGATCAGTTATACCGGGAAACTATGTCGTTGGCACTGGAGAATGACTATTCAGAGTCAAAGGCCTCTCAGGAAAAGCTGGGTTGTACGTTTCATTGGCTTACCGATTTCGCGTTACGGGCATGGAATATACCGGATTCAATTATACAAGCAATGAAACTGATGCCTGGCAGGATTCTAAAATCGCCAAAGAATCGTACTGAATGGATGCAGCAGGTTACAGAATTCAGTAATAGCGCGGCTTTGATGACATTAAGGGATGGATCGTCGCAAACTACCGCAATGGCTGAAGAACTTGCTCGTCGCTTTGGAGTATCCTTAAAGCTTGATGCCAAAGAAATCCATGGCATTGTACATGAATCCGCGGCGCAACTGAGAAGTATCAGAAGTTTAACGGATATGCCTCAACAGGAAAGTACAACATCACAACAACCCAACTCGGATCACGAAGTTGCCGGTGGTTTGTCTGAAGTAACCGGTGATGTCGATTTATGGATAAATCAATCGGAAAATCGTTTCAGTAGCGGTAAGCCTATAAATGCGGCGGACCGATTGTTGGAAGGAGTTCAGGAAGTAACCGAATTGCTGGCAACGCAACAATTCAATATTAATACGTTGCTGACGCTTGTTCTTGAAACGTATTATCGGTGTTTGGGATTTGAGTTTGTTACAGTTTGTCTAAAAGATGTCCGGACTAATCAATTTCGTGCACGAAATTCTTTGGGAAAAAATCATGACGTCATTCAACAGGGGTTTGTTTTTCCGGATTCGGCTTCGTCTGATTTATTCAGTATAGCCTTGAAAAGGAATGTTGACCTGGCAATATCCGATGCAACCGATCCAAAAATAAACAGCACATTACCGAATTGGCATAAACGATTACTACCCGAGACAAAAAGTTTTATGGTATTGCCTCTGGTGGTGCAAAATAAACCCATCGGGTTGATTTATGCAGATCGTTCCGTGGTGGCAAGTGAAGGTATTACGGCAAGTGAAATGAAGCTGATTAAGGCTTTGAAGGCCAATGTGCTTGTGGCGTTTAATAACAAATAGCGCTTATATTTCTTAAGCCCAAACAGGGCAACTCAGCTGGAATAATCTGGCATCGCAAGTATGTCAATCGCTTGCGTATCATCATTATTCATTACGGCTTAGCCCAAGAATCCGTAATAACGGCTTCGACAAATCAACTCCCATACATGTTATAGTCATAATTGCCTTTCAGGCTTGATTGATAGAACCCTGGGCCCTATAGCTTTTCTATCAGGTGTGATTTAAACTTTTGTTTCCAAATAAAGTAATACCATGTCAGAAATTGATCGAAAAATAGTCAACGTGTAGACTATAGAACATAAAACAGTTTTGAATTAAACAATATGTCTTTTTTACGGGATTCAAGTATCGGGAACAAGCTGCTGATAATCAATGTAGTATCTATGGGGCTTGCTATGTTGATCCTCGTGCTCAGTATCACCGCTATCATGTTTGCCAGCAGTAGAAACAGCCTCCTGGAAGATGTGAATAATCAGGCCTATATCTTAGGAGAAAGCCTCGCGCCGACTGTCTTGTTTAATGATTTTGATGCTGCTGGTGCGTTGTTCGAGGCATTGCCACCTCATATAGAATATGTGGTCGTATTAGATCAGGCTGGGAAGAAATTTGTCGCATTTCCTCATCATGCCGAGATTCTTGCAGATTATCAGACCTCTATACTTGAACATTATTTTTCCGGAATCCATGTATCTTATCCGCTAAAGATCAATGACCAGCCAGTCGGATTGATTCGATTAGGTGCTTCATTGGACAGGATTTATAATCAGTTGACTCAGTTTCTGTTATTTACTTTCCTTTCTTTAATACTGTCAACCGGGGTTGGTATCGTCATGCTCCGGAAACTGCAACCTCATCTGCTTAATCCTATTGTAGGACTGACCAAGTCAATGCGGCTTATTTCCCATACAGACAATTATTCGTTGCGATTTCATCTGAATAATAAAGATGAACTGGGGGAACTGGCAGCCGGGTTTAATACGATGTTGAATAAAATTCAATCTAACCAGGTAAGACTGGATGCTGAACTCGTACGCCGAAAGGAGGCTGAAGATCGTCTTCAACAACTGGCCTTTTATGATAATGTCACACACTTGCCGAACAGGCATTTTTTCAAGGAACGCTTGGAACGCGTGGTTTCGTCAACGCTTCGGCATAATTCCAGTTGCTGTGTGATGTTGATCGATCTGGATGACTTCAAAAATGTTAATGACACACAGGGTCATCATGTTGGTGACGAGTTGTTAATGGCAGTCTCACAACGCATCAATAAGGCGCTGCGTGGCAGTGATGTGTTGTGCCGTATCGGTGGCGATGAATTTGCGATGATTATTGAAAATGCTAAAGATGCTGCTCAAGTTGAATTTATTGCTGAAAGAGTGATCAGGCTACTATCACAGCCTTTTGTTCTTCATGAGAAAGAAATTTTTATTGGCGCCAGTATCGGTATTAGCTTCTGTCCGGTCGATACGACAGACATACCGACTTTACTCAGGAATGCCGATAACGCAATGTACAGTGCCAAAAATCGTGGAAAAAATAATTTCCAGATGTATCATCAGGATATGGAATACAAAAGTATGAAACGATTTACCCTGGAGAACGCATTGCGGCGTGCTCTGGAATTGAATGAGTTGTTTCTTTTGTATCAGCCTATCATGCAAATCAATAGCAATAAAATTGTCGGCCTTGAAGCTTTGGTGCGGTGGAATAATTCTGAACTTGGTGTTGTGAACCCTGGAGATTTTATTCCCATTGCCGAAGAAACCGGGCTTATACTGTCCATCGGTGAATTTGTCGTTAATGAAGCCTGTTTGCAAATGCAGCATTGGAGAGAAGTTTGTGGGTTCGAGGGCATGCTCAGTGTGAATTTGTCAGGGCGGCAGTTGTTTAAACCGGATGCCGTTGAGCGTATTATCGCAATCGTAGAATCAACGCAATATCCATACAATTTATTAAACTTTGAATTGACTGAAAGCATTTTGATGGATCATTCGAAGGAGACATTTGATAAATTGGAAATGCTCAATAATCTAGGATTCTCGATATCAATTGACGATTTTGGCACGGGTTATTCGTCATTGAGTTATCTTAAGCGATATCCCATTAACACCTTAAAAATAGACCGAAGCTTTATTTCTGATCTGCCGCAAGATTTGAACGATGTTGCCATTTCCAATGCCATTATTGCTTTAGGTAACAGTCTGACGATGAAAATTGTTGCAGAAGGTGTGGAAACAAAGGAACAAGCAGAATTTCTGGAAGCCCGCAGTTGCGATCTGGCGCAAGGTTTTTTCTATAGCAAACCCATGACGGTAAGTCAGACGATGGAATTTATTATGGCCAGATTGGAGTCATCAAAAATGGATATCGCTGAGAATGCTGTGGCTTGACACTGGAATGCACGGATCAAGGATAATTTATTGATTCGGGTAGCGTGATTTGTGTTCACCGCGCCGCCAGGTGTGAAACTGTGTGACCCATTGCAATAATTTTTTGGGAGCGTGTGCGCGTTTCCATTCCCCTGCGGCATACTTGTTGGCTTCCGGCCAGGTCGGGTAAGTATGGATAGTGCCAAGGATTTTGTTGAGGCCGATGCCGTGTTTCATGGCGAGTACATATTCCGCAAGCAAATCGCTTGCATGCTCGCCGACAATGGTGACGCCCAAAATGCGATCCTTGCCGGGTACGGTCAGCACTTTGACAAAACCGTGCGCCGCTTCGTCGGTAATGGCGCGGTCCAGATCGTCAAAATTGTATCGCGTGACTTCCACGGCGATGCCGCGCGCTTTGGCTTCAGCTTCGGATAATCCCGCGCGTGCAACTTCGGGGTCGGTAAAGGTCGTCCACGGTATCACGGAATAATCGGCCTTGAAGCGCTTGAAATCGCCGAACAATGCATTGACCGATGCATACCAGGCCTGGTGCGCTGCAGTATGCGTGAATTGATACGGCCCGGCGACATCGCCGCAGGCGTAGATATTCGGGTAAAGCGTTTGCAGCCAGGCGTTGGTTTCGATGGTACGCCGCTTGGTCGTGGGTATGCCGAGTACTTCAAGACCGAATCCTTCGGTGCGCGGTACGCGCCCGACAGCGCATAGCAATGCATCGAACGGCAATGCTGTTTCGTTGCCGTCTTGATCCTGCACAACGAGTTGTTGCTGGTTGGTTTGTGCATCGATTTCGCAGCGCACGGCTTGGGTCTGCGTCAGAATTTGCACACCGTCATCCTGCAACGCCGCTTTGACCAGTGTTCTGGCATCGTCGTCTTCGCGCCGCATGATAACGCCATGTTCGACCTGGGTAACCCGGCAGCCAAGGCGTGCAAATGCCTGTGCCAATTCGCAGCCGATCGGTCCGCCACCCAGTACGATGAGTTGTTCGGGACGCTCGGTCAGTGTCCAGATGGTGTCGGACGTATAATAACGCACGGATTCCAGTCCCGGGATGTCGGGAATTGCCGGTCTTGCACCGGTTGCGATGACAATCGCGCGCGTTGTTAAAGTCTGGCCGTTGACTTCGACGCTCCATGGCGATGTAATTTTAGCCTGCCCTTCGATAACTTCTACGCCCAATTGCATATACCGTTCAATCGAGTCATGTGGCTCCACGGTTTTGATAACGCGATGCACGCGCGCCATGACATTTGCAAATTCATAATCGACTTGCGCCTGTGTCATGCCTAGCGATTGGGATTGTTGCACTTGTTTGAGAAACTTGGCGGAGCGGATCAGCGCTTTGGATGGCACGCAGCCGTAATTCAAGCAGTCGCCGCCCATTTTGTGGCTTTCAATCAATGTGATTTTTGCTTTTACTGCTGCGGCGATATACGCCGTGACCAGGCCCGCTGCGCCCGCGCCGATCACGACGAGATTACGATCGAAAGTTTCCGGCTTGGGCCATTTGGCATACAGGCGGCGTGTTTTAACGTTATTGATTCCCCAACGGGCAAGCCACGGAAAAATAGCCAGCAATGTAAACGACAAGATTAATGCGGGCGACACGATATCCGACACGCTGCTGATCGTTGCCAGTTGCGTGCCTGCATTGACGTACACCGAACTACCCGCAAACATGCCGATAAGACTGGCCCAGAAAAACGTTTTGCTGCGGATTTGGGTTAATCCCATCAGTAAGTTGATCAGAAAAAAAGGAAATGCGGGAACCATGCGCAGCGAAAATAAATAAAACGCACCGTCACGCTCTAACCCGTTATTAATGGTTTCCAAACGGTCGCCAAAACGGCTTTGCACCATGTCGCGCAGGATATAGCGTGCCACCCAGAACGCCAATGTCGCACCGATGGTCGCGGAAATCAATACGACCGGTACGCCAACCCACAAACCGAACATTGCGCCACCTGCCAGGGTCATGACTGTTGCACCGGGTAGCGACAACGCAGCCATGATGATATATGCCAATGAATATATGCCAATGATATAAAATGGCTCTTCAGCGTAGGCTTGCTTCAGAGCAGCGTGGTTGGCTTTTAAAGTGTCCAGATTGACATAGCGATGCAGGCCAAGCGCAAAAAACAGAATGATCAGCAGAATCAGAAAACCGATCAAGAACCAGTGTTTTTTTATTTGTTTGTTCACGAATCTATCCTGTTATTTCATTTCACTGCAGGAAGCGCCGAATTTAAAACAACTGTAACAGCGGTGGTGTTTCATGCTCACGGGTATCCGCAGGCTTTCGGTTAATGTGTCAGCCAGCGCATAATCGGGGTCATCGTCTACCAAGGTGCATGCATAAACGCGGCATTGATTGTTTTGTTTGACGACCATACGGCTGAACGCACACATGAATTCACGGCACGACGCTTCGGTTTGGAAATCCGTCATGCAGCTTTGGGTGATCTGTGGTGCCGAAACAACGGTTTCAGGTGGATAAAAATCGGGAAATTCAACACGGTGCAAATCTCTGGGTAATTTTGCACGCAGAAAAACGTCAGCGTAGCGTTGTGCTACCACCTCCGGTGGCATATCCGGCATCATCTGATTGGCGACCGACAGGTGAAATCCCATTGCATGGAGTTGCCGCATGCCTTCCAGCGCCTCGGCAAACATGCCTTCACCGCGCCCATGATCATGTATTGCGGCATCGTAATGATCGAGACTGACACGGAAATGCAGCGGGTGTGCATGTTTGCGTAACGATTCCAATTGCCGGATACGCTTTATTAGTGGTTCGGTCGCATTTGTCAGTACCAGGCAGGGACGCTGACGCAATGCATAATCCAGGATTCGGACGATATCCTTGTTGATAAACGGTTCGCCGCCGGTAAACGAAAATTGTTTGACGCCCAGTGTTATTGCCTCGTCGATAAACGGCCTGGCATCGTCAAAACGCATTAATTGCAACCGGTTGTCGCCGGGTTTCGAGCCTTCCAGGCAAAACGGGCAGGCCAGATTGCACGCCGTTCCGGTGTGAAGCCACAGTTCGTCGAGTGCATGGGTATGGATAAATCCACGCGGATGTCCTTCGGGAGTCCGATCCCAATCCGGTGAGCGGTTTTGCTGTTTTTCCGGTTTCTGACTAAGCGTTGCCGAATCGCTGCTATTCATGATCAACAATCCTGTCAGCAGCAGCCACCGCTTTGGGTCGATCCGCTGGTGCGGGTTGTGTCGTCATCGAACGGGATGCCCATGCCGCATCCCGGAAAAATGCCGTAATGCCGGTTAAAATTCCCATAAAATTCAAAATGTTTGGCAAATCGTGTGTCATGCAGCATGCGCCAGGTATTGCCGCACACAGCGAATTGTTTTCCGGTTTCGATGATATGGTGTTTATCAAGCACGAAGGCATGCGGATGATGGGGTATCGTGCCGCGATAAACCACCGACTGACCGTGATCTTCGCAGGCCAGTTCCAGTTCAGGCAGCTTGAACAACCGGTAGGTGGCCGAATAAAAACGGATGTTGCCGGTTTTGACTTGTAACTGCGGATTGTCAATGGTGATCGGGCGATCTTCGACCAACCGCGGATCGATAAAACCCTGCGCGCGCGCCAGCGGCACAAAGTCGTTCCAGTACAATGCACCGCTCAAGCATTCACCGTACAAAACCGGATCGTTGATCAGTTCTTCCGGAATGCGCCGGTCGCTGTAAACGTCTGAGAAATAAAGCTCTCCACCCGGTTTTAAGACACGGTAGGCTTCGCGTAATACTTTCGCCTTGTCCGGCGCCAGATTGATGACACAGTTGGATACAATCAGGTCAATGCTGTTATCGGTTAAATTCAACGCGTCAAGCTGTTCGATATAGCCGCGCAAAAATTTCACGTTGCTGTGTTTATAACCGAACGCTTTCTGGTGAAATTTTTCATGTTTGCGTGCGATGGTAAGCTGTTCTTCGGTCATGTCCACACCGATCACTTTGCCTTTTTCGCCCACGAGTTGGGATAGTACATATACATCACGCCCAGCGCCGCAACCGAGATCGAGTATCGTCATGCCTTTCAGATGTTGCGGCAGAACCAGTCCGCAGCCATAGTAGCGTGTCAATACTTCATCATGCACTTTGGCCAGTAATGGTTTGATGTATTCCGGCAATCTTGCATCAATGCAGCAGGCATTGGTCTGCAAATCATGCGAACCGGACAATGTTTCTCCATAATATTTTTGAACAGTTTCTTGCATAGTTTCCTCAAAATAAACTTATTGATATCAATATTCGATCCGGGATTGTTGGTTGGGTGTCTTGTTGCTGTAACGCGTTGCAAGCCGCTGAGGCGAAGCGCCACACAAAAATTGTAAAGCTAATACCCGGTTGCGCCACGTTCTTTGCCACCAGCCTTCCTGCTGCCAGCGGCGTGAATTGACAAAAATCGGTTTATTTAACGCGATAAATTTTCCATAGCGTCTTGCTTTGCGTACCAGCGGTACTTCTTCGAATAAAGGCCAGGGCGCGTGGCCGCCAACTGTGTGATAGCATTCGCGCAAAAAGAATAATCCCTGGTCGCCATAAGGTACGCCGATGCGGCAGCGCAATGCGATAATCGGTTCGAGAATATCAGCTTGCCAATTTCGCGGTGAATCAAAACGAAATTTGAAATATCCTCCGGAAGCGCCATTTTCAACCGCTTGCGTTATCGCTGAAAAAGAATGCAATGATAGCCTTACGTCTGCATGGAGGAACCATAATACATTGCCCTTCGCCGCTGAAGCACCTTCTTTTAACTGTTGCCCGCGACATGGTTGACTGGGCAGCCAGCGCACCTGAAAAGTACGGCAAAGATTGCGGCATATTTTGCTGGCAGCTCCGTCAACCACAATAATTTCATGTTCATTGTTTGAAAGATTGCACAATTGTTCCAATAAACTGGACAGTCTTTCTTCGTCCCGGTAACAGGGAATAATCATACTAAATTCAGGCATGCGATAGGTTGTGGCCGGTTTTCTGGGTTGATGCGATTTCAACAGCTAACTTATGCAGTGTGCGCCGTGAGGGACGATCATCGGCTGTTAGTCGGTTAACCAGTCTTAAAAAATCCTGCGGTTCATCGATGTCATAACTTTTATGCAAGATATGTACCGGATGTATGTCCATTTGGCATTTCCGGACTAACGCTGCTCCTAATTGTTCGGTGCTCCATGGTAACGCGGATAAATCAGGCCATGCAACCCGGTTGGCCATTAACACGACACCGCCGTCGATGGCAGGCATCAGCGCCACATTGTAATGATTCAGTGCTTCACGTGCTGTATCGTAATCTTCAGTTGTTAAACCTGGAGCGTCACTGCCGATGTAAACCAGATGTTTCAAACCCTGGCTGCGCAGTTTTTGATCAAGTGCATTCAATCGCTGTCCTAGGTTTCCTTCGATTTGCGGCACAACTGTGAAATCTCGCGAAAAACTGTTGGTCAGTTCCTGCATCCAGTCGGTATCATAGGGTTCTGCTGGTGCAAGCACTACTGAGTCAGGCCATTCGATGGCATCTTCCAGTGCACATGCCAGTAGGGCCTGGGCAATCCGGAATGTCAATTCAGTGCCGAATTGGGCTGCAAGCCGTTGCTTACCTGTTCCCAGTTCAGGTTTCTTGTGCACCAAGACGAGTGTTATATCCATGATTTTAAAATTTATTGCTTTATTGCGTTACATTTTTTGCCGGTTAGTCGCGATGCTGGATAAATCATTACGATCGTGATTGATGAGTTACGCAATCATCTCTTTTCTGATTCTTCACATTTTCTTTATACACATATCAATATAATGGATATAAAAACAATAAGTGCATTAACAGAAAGATTACAGAATAACAATAAAAATCCTGAAACAAGAATTCATTAAGATGCAGTTAATGCTTTGCGTGAAACATAGCATATTTTTGTGAATCATCTTGTACAGTATAAAACTAAGGGGAGAGTAACATGACCAAACGAATTGCACATGTCGATGATGATTCTGATATCAGGGATGCAGTCGGTCGCATATTGCGAAAAAATGGATACGAGGTTGAGCAATTTCTGACCATGCGGGATTTTATTGCTGCTTTGGAAAAAGGTACAACCTCACCCGATCTGGCCATCCTGGATGTGATGGTAGAGTCCATGGATGCCGGGTTATTGGCATATGCAGAGATTCATAAAAACCATCCGAAAATTCAAACCATTTTTCTGACCTCTTTAGGAGACATGATCAGGCCCTACTTTGATAAAGACTCAAATGACTGGGTTTGTATCATGGAGAAACCAGTCGAACCGGAAAGTTTGCTGGGTGTTATTGAAGACCGTCTCGGTCAGGCAGCTGGGAATAATTAATATATATCAGCATTTTCAGTAAAGTAAGAGAAGAGGAACTGCATTATGGCAACCGTTAAATTTTCCTGGAATAGAAACCAATCTCCTGCAGTTCTTCCACCGATAAAAGAAAATGCATGTAAGCTGAGTGATGATATTTTAACCAGTAATATTCGCTGGTTTATTATTTTTCGATGGGGAATTATCGGTGCGTTAATTTTTATCCATATATTGGCGCTGCTAACGCCGGATACGCTGATACAGTTTCGTATTATTGAAGAGAACAATTGGCCCATTGTGATCACTTTGATTCTTGGTCTGGCCAATTTGGGTTACCGGTTTGCATTGGATAACTGTAAGCCTAGCCGATTTAACTCGCCAACGATCAATCTTTGGGTGCAGATTACTGTGGACCTGATCTGTTTGTCGTTTGTGGTGCATTATGTCGGTAGTACTGCAACGCCGGCGCCATTTTTTTATATTCTGCATATTGCATTGGCGTGCATTTTCTTTTCTACACTTGAGAGTCTGATTGTTGCGGCGATCGTTAGTGTCTTCTACATTATAGTGTTGATTCTGGAATATTCGTTATCCATTCAGTTGCCACAATCCATTTTAATTGATCCCGCTTTGGCGGATGACAGCAAAAGCCAAAATCATCTGCTTTTCTGGATGTTTTCGCTAAATTTTCTGTTTTTTACGGTTTGGTATGTTGTCTCCAGACTTTCGTTTGTTGTCAGAGCACATGAAAGCCAACTGTCAGAAGCCTATAAACGAATTAATCAGGCGCAACAGGAAAAAGATCAATACGCCGTGCTGATGACGCATCAGTTGAAATCACCACTGGATGCGATCCGCAGTAAAATCAATTTAATTAAGGGGGGATATTGTGGAGATGTGCCACCGGAGTTGAAGGAAACACTATTAAAAATTGACCGGCGTGCAACCAGCATGGCAGCGCTTATACTGGACCTGCTCAGGTTGCAGCGGCTCAAAGAAACCTGTTCATGTAATGCGGAAACAAAATCGGTCAATATCAGCAAGGTACTGCAAAAATGCCTGGAAAAGTTGACGCCGGTTATTAATACAAAGGAAATCGTGCTTAATCTTTCCATTGATAATTTTATTTATCAGGGTATTTCTGATCAGGTAGAGATTTTAATGGAAAACATTATTTCCAATGCGATTACGTATTCACATCAGGGCGGCATCGTGGAAATTTCATCGCAGATTGATGCAAAATCACAGACTGCAACGATTGCTGTAACGGATCATGGCATTGGTATTGATCCCAACGATTTACCAAATATTTTTAATGAATATTTTTATTCGCCTCGTGCCGCATTGCATAATAAATCGACGAGCGGTATAGGCTTGTCTATTGTCAAAATTGCAGCGGAAAACAACAAATTGGATATCAATGTATCAAGTGAACCTGATGAAGGCACCACATTTAGTATCTTTTTTCCAGAAATTCAAATACCCAAGGAGATTGAAGAAGAAAGTGCGCCCAGTATGGCAATTCAGCAATAACAGATCTCTAATTGGTCGCTGGTTTTAATGCGCTGTAGATTGATGAGGCGCCAAAAATTGTATTGGATGTCTGGGATTGTTTGACTTCGGTAAATCCGCTCTGCCAGAATAAATCGATGAGTCTGCCGGAAATATTGTCTTGCGTATTACTGAAGCCGTCGACCAGTTGCACGGTATAAAATATCTGCGCATCAACCTGTTTTTTGGTGAACCCGATAGATTATCCTAAAAGCCTCAGTTGGATGGTGTTTAGAGTATGTTGTTTTTTATTTTTGGCAAGGCGCATTGAGGTAATAACCAGTTATTACAACAAATTGCAACGCTGAAAAGATTAAAAAACAGCGTGCTATAAATAGCATAGTGTAATCTACCATTTGGGTGAAAGAATTTCCTTGAGATTGTTCTTTTTACGGTCAACTGAAGTTTTTAGGATTATTTGCGCGGCGGGAGACTGCTGCTTGATCGCGATAACTAATGTTCCGGTACCGCATGCATCCCATGACCTCCTGCTGGTCGCGGGGTACGGGTAGTTTGTAAGCATATTATCTGTGTCACGGCAAGAATGATGATGGAACGTGATTTTGAAAAACTGCTTGGTGAAATGAAGCCGTCCAAGGAAATGCTGCTTTTGTCCGCCGATATTTTTACCGATTTGTGGAGAGCGCAACGTGAAGCAGCCAAGCAGGAGGTCGAGAGCATCCGCCGCAGAAACCTATCGAACTGCGTTCATGTTTCTCTCAAACCCGCAGAAGCTCTGGGCCTCCGACAGGCTGGAACACAAAAGAGCCGTCCTGAAACTCGTTTGTAGCGAGCCATTGCAATACTGCAAAAATGAGGGGTGTCGAACCGCGGGCCTACTGATTACGAAGCAAATCTGAAAATTATAGTTATTTGTAAATCAAATTCTTATGGCGCTTTTCGCAGCCAAAACCGATGTCACACAGCCCTAATTAATAGTATTGCTGCGGCAATCTGACACAAACTTTTGCGGATCCCGCCATAATAATTAGAAGACTTTCCTTGTATTCTCGGAGTTGATATACGAAAATGCAGGGTATGTTAAAGCGGTGGATTTCAAACAAAGTTGAACGAACAATGCTGCATACGCCAGCAGTCGCTCTGCTGGGGCCACGCCAGGTTGGAAAAACGACACTTGCGCAGGCATTAGCCGAAAACCGGTCAGCGCTTTATCTGGATCTTGAGAATCCTGAAGATTTACTGAAGCTGAGCGACCCTTATGCATTTTTATCCATGCATAGTAACAAGCTTGTTATCGTTGATGAAATACAACGTTCTCCCGATTTGTTCATGGTGCTGCGTGGTTTGATTGATAAAAATAGAAGGATGGGGCGCAAGGGTGAACAGTTTTTGCTTTTGGGTTCAGCATCTATTGATCTACTTCGGCAGTCATCGGAAAGTCTGGCCGGTCGCATCAATTATATCGAACTGTCCGGCTTAAACATATTGGAGATTCCATCCTCCAAGTTGGAAGACATCCGTCGATTATGGCTTCGCGGTGGATTTCCTGAAAGTTATCTGGCAACAACCGATTCGATCAGTATGGATTGGCTTGAAAACCTGATTCGCACATATCTTGAGCGCGATGTGCCGCAGATGGGGTTTCGTGTTCCAGCGGTGCGATTACGCAGGCTCTGGACGATGTTGGCTCATTTGCAAGGTGAAAACGTTAATTTTTCCAAATTGGGCGGTAATCTTGAAGTTGATGGAAAAACAATAGCCAGTTACATTGATATCCTGGTTGATTTGCTGCTGGTGCGCCGTCTTGAGCCGTGGCATGCGAACGTCAAAAAACGTCTTGTTAAGTCACCGCATTTCTATATCCGCGATAGTGGTATTTTACACAGGCTTCTCGGCATCAGTAATTATGATTCCTTGCTTTCTAACCCTGTTCTAGGCAAGAGTTGGGAAGGATTTGTGATTGAGAATATTTTCTCGGTTTTGTCGAGTCAGGTAGAAGCCTATTTCTATCGCACAGCTGCGGGTGCCGAAATTGACTTGCTGCTTAAATTATCCAGCAATGAATTATGGGCAATTGAAATTAAAAACAGTGTTGCGCCCAAAATAAAAAAAGGATTTCATCTGGCTTGTGAGGATGTTAAAGCTACGCGAAAATATGTAGTCTATGGTGGAACTGATGAATTTCCTATCGGAAACGACACTGTTGTTATTGCCTTGAAGAATTTGTTGACGAATCTACAGGAAGTTGCTTAATCGGGAGTATTGGAAATTCTATGTCACTTCTTTAACCATTCTCTAAAATCAGCTGTCCAACCAGACCTGATCTGATAACCTATAGCACGATAGGTTATTTAGGATGAATGCAATTCTTCCCGTATCACTTGCCGTATTGTTTCTTCAATCTTTTTTTTCTGCATTGCTTCGCGTAAAGCGGCATTAATAAGTGTCTGGTAGCCACGTCCTCCGGCTTGTTGTTTGAACCAAGCCACTACATCGGGATCAAGCGTGATGTTTATTTTCTGCTTTTTTTGTGACAACGGTTTCAATCCGACGCGTTGTACCGCATGCTTAAAATCATCGTCTGTCCAGATTGGCGCTTCATCCAAATCACTGGAGGTTGGCGAAATAGTTTTTTTGTTCATAACGTTCTGCTTTTCGCATTGAAATAATATGAATCACGTCAACGGTTTCTGTGTGTGCAATAACCACTACGTCGACACCAAGTAAACCTATTGTGGAAAATCTATTTTCTGTGTAGGCAAAGCGCATATCAGGTCGGGTTAGCGTGTGACCTGAGAAAACGCTTTCGGCATCAGCAAAATCCAACCCGCGCTTTTTAAGGTTAGCTTTGCGCTTTGTTTCATTCCACGTAAAGTTCATATTATAAATAGTATAGATTATTATCTATACTTTCAAGGCGCAGTTGAACTTATAATCGATTCAATGACAAAGGGAGCGTAATTCATATTTCATAGCAACTTGAATATAACATTTTATAACTTATAATATGTGTAATACTTACCAAGTATTGATCCGGTCGCAAGCCAAGAAAAAGCTGCAAAGCCTTCCCAAACCGGAAAGATTCAGGATTGCTGAAAAAATTGTGCAATTGGGACGTAATTCGGATGATGAAACACTGGATATCAAGAAACTCGAAGGAGAACCGTATTTCCGGCTAAGAGTTGGTAACTGGCGCGTAATCTTCGATAGACAGGACGCTGTCAGAATAATTGCGGTGGAAAAAATAAAACCGCGTGGAGATGCTTACAAATGACACTGCAGAAAATCAAATCCATTAACGGCAAGGATGAATATGTTTTGTTACCCATGCCCGTTTATCATGCGCTGAAAGAACAGATTGAGCATGAACTGGCTGCTTATGAAACCGGACATGACGATGATCGGAAATATGTGCCTTTTGTTCTTGAAGACTATGTAGACAATCCGGTTGCTCTCGCGCGTATCCAGGCTGGTATTACGCAGGAAGAACTTGCCAATAGATTAGGTGTTAGTCAGGCTTATATTAGCCAGATTGAACGCCGTAGTCATGTAACCAATAAACTGTTGGAGCGGGTGCGGATTGCTCTGCAAGAAACAGCATAAAATTTATCTAAGATTTATACAGTTTCCAAAGCCACCGCGTAGAACAAAGAGGTCAGACTCGATTGTTATGAGAAATTTTTGTTCTAGCGCACAATAGATGATCATGCTGCATGATAAATAGCGGGACGGTAAGTGGGTGGCGGAACTGGTTTATTTGAATCTTTTGCTGCCTGTATCCATGCCGCTTTAGCTTTTAGCACCTCTCGCAAAGCTTCCTCGGGAGAATCACCGAACGCAGAACAGTTTATCAAATCTGGTACATCTGCTATATACCCTTCATCTTCTTCGCTATAAAACACGTTAATATGATAGTCCTTCATTTTCTAATCCTCCAATTTTAAATCATGCCGCTCAATAATTTTTAGAAACTGATTGATTTGATATGGTTTCGCTTTGCCTTTCACATTTTGCAGATTAATCAAATCCGGAATGTCTTGATGAATGAAAATATGATAACTGCCGTTGATTCTGTCCAATGTAAATCCGAATGACTCTATGCATTTTCTGGCTTCTTCAAAACGGATGTTTTTTGAATCAGATAATAACTTCTTCAACAATTTTTTCTTGTTCATTTACCGTTTGCAGTAATAACCAATCTTGTTTTGCATAACAACTAATTATATAGTTTCTGTCACAAAGAGGTGCTTGTCGGTGCATATTTCATTCAGAGTGGTACAATTCCCCCAAAAGCACTTGCTTAGAAAAAATATTATCCATAACAATAATAAAAGGAGTCGATTGTGACCAATATTCTTATACTCGTTTTTGCTCTACTGGCTTCATCCACGCTCCAAGCAAAAGATGATGTTGTTCCACTAGAATATCTTAATACGCTAGTCAGCGAAAGTACCACTTATGACCCCACAAGTGGAGTTACTTGTTTTCCAGTTGAGGCCATGTTTGAAGAGCCGAAACTGTTTGATGTCTGCCTGGAACATATCCCTTCTGAAAGCATATTCCAGCTTAAAAATGCAACTCACCTTGCACAATCTGTAACAAATATTGCTGTATTTAACAAGAATAATGACAACATACTGCTTTTACCACGGGTTAGGATTAATGGTGAGGGCGTTTATGTCAACGTACGGCTTAAATTCGATCCGGATCACAATCAGTTTTTCTTGCTTGGAGTTGAAAAATTCCTCACTTCCGAAGCAGAAAGTAATGAATTTAACAATCCTGCGACTGAAACACTCAAAGCAACATTATCAAGTGGAGAACAGCCCGTAGCAACAGGTATACAGAATTTTTCTACCTCACAAACAATTACTGATTATGCCAAAGCAAACAATTTGGATCGCAATGTCAAAGCAACAAAGACCGGAACGGTAACCTGCCCCAGCAAATATCCGGCGGGGAATGGACTGGGTGAATCGTTTCTTCATATATTTAATAACACCTGCTACTCATGCCCGGAGAATTACAATCGAACAATTGATCCGAATGTAGAAGGTTCAGGAGCTTGTGCTGATACAAATATCTATGCGGCTGCCACTAAACATAACAGAGCCACCGGGCTTATAGGTACAGACTGTCCCAGCGGTCAATTTTGGAATATTGGTGACGGCTTTTGTTATTCCTGTCCTGTTTCATACAATAGAACGGTTTTTGCAGTTGACTCACCCCAGGCCTGCGAAAGAAGTCCCCTCTATACAGCCGCTACAAAAAGGGGGGCGCCAGGTTGTCAGGAAGGATCCTTTCAGCATTTTCTCAGCGATTCCTGTTATTCATGCCCAGAAAACTACAACAGAAGCACCTCTATTAATCTTGCTGGTGATTTAGAAAATGATCCGAACGCCTGCGAATTGAATACGGAAGGTCTTTTCCTTGCATCTCACCTTGAGGAAGCGCAAAGACTGTTGCAGGAAAATGCAGAGCTAATCAACAAAGCCATAGAAATTCTTAATAACTTTAAGCAGCTTGGGTATCAAAATGAGATTAAGAACGCTTACAATGCCAACCGCCCTCTCCAAAATCATGTCATGCAGGATACAGGGATGTCTGAGTTACGAGGCTCAAACAATACCTGGCCTTGGCTAAGATCTTTCTCAATTTCATTGGGTGCAGATGCATCCTATTATCGTGGAGCTAACGGATCGGTTGGTATAAATATTGATCAAACTGACGGTCCCGGTGCGCCTCCAAGTAAACCCTTCTTAGCTGTAGGATTATCTCTTGGACCGTCGATAGGCTTGGATGGGGAATTAGGTTTCAGTTATTGGGGTGTTGACTATGATAAAATCGGTGGGCCCTCACATGGTGTTGCTTTACAAGCAACCGCAGGAGTTGGTGGAAGTGTGGTTTTCTGGTGGAATCCAGATGACGGATCATTTCTGGGGTTCACAGTTAGTGTTGAGGGCGGCGGCAGTGTCGGTGTAGAGTATGACCTGGCATATACTTTTCAATAATACCAATGTAACTGACATAGTGCAGGGCAAATTTGTTCTAACCCTGGAAGCCAATAAAGGCGGGCACACTCAAAGAATGCTGGACATTCTCTGAAAATATTGATATAAAGGAATCTCAACAAAACTCGATTGAGATCAGCCCTTGCAACTTAAAGAAATCGACGTTCGTCCTGTTGCCTGCCAAGAACAGGCGGATTATCATAAACTTATGCAGCGTTATCATTACCTTGGCACAGCTCGTCCGGTTGGGGAAACACTGCATTATGTTGCCACTTGGCGTACACAGTGGATTGCGTTGCTCAGTTTTTCATCGGCGGCCTTAAAATGTGCACCACGCGACCAATGGATTGGATGGCGATATCGCCATCAATTTGACCGTTTAAATTTAGTCACCAACAACAGTCGATTCCTGATTCTGCCACAATGGCATATTCCCAATATGGCAACCCGTATTTTATCGCTGTGCCAGAGAAGGCTTCAAGCTGATTGGGTGCGACACTTTCATCACCCACTGCTGCTACTCGAAACCTTCGTTGATCCACAACACTTCCATGGCACGATTTACCGGGCGGCCAACTGGACACTGCTGGGCAGCACTAAAGGGTTTCGTCGCGCAAGCAACCAAGGTTATCAACCAAACGCTTCGCCTAAATTGGTTTTTGTTTATGCGCTGCAACGCAATGCGCAGCACCTGCTGTCTCAATCGCATTTAAAACCAGTCTATCAATGCGGGACACCAAAGCTTATGCTAACAGCCACTCAAATGAATGCACTACCTGCTTTCTTTAATTCCATTCCTGATCCACGCCGCACGCAAGGCAGGCGCCATCGGTTAGATACGATACTGGCCATTGCCACGGGCGCTATTCTCTGTGGCCGGGTGGGTTATAAAGGCATCGCCGAATGGGCACAATCACTCAGTCAGGATGCCCGCGCCCGTTTCCAGTGTTACTACAAGAACAAATACTATCATGTGCCTAGTGAATACATCATTCGTGACACATTGATCAGGGTAGAACCGGATGCGCTGGATCAAGCATTGAGACATTGGAGCGAACGATACAGTGTTGACGATGAAAGTCTGGCGATAGATGGCAAGACCATGCGCAGCGCGATTGATAGCGAAGGCAAACAGATTCATATCATGAGCGCCATCGGCCATAATACCCTTCATTGTTACACCCAAAAAAAGTCGTAAAATACAATACAAACAACTGCACAGCAGCCAAACAAGCCAATGAAATCAAAATAGCTGCACCGCTACTTGATCCACTTGATATTGATGGTGTCGCCATTACTGCAGACGCGCTGCTTACACAACGTCAATTTGCTCGTTATCTGGTAGAAAACAAGCGGGCGCACTATCATTTCACCGTCAAAGCCAACCAACCCAATTTGCTCGAAGATCTGCGGTATTACTTTAAAGACCGCCAGTTACCTGATACCACAATATCCAACTACGGGCACGGACGTATAGAAACCCGTAAAATCTGGGTAACCAGCACACTCAACAACTATTTGGACTTCCCCTATGTCGGCCAAGCATTTGCTATTGAACGGGAATCAATTGAAAAGAAGACAAAAAAGGTCTCGCGAGAATTGGCATACGGCATTACCAGCCAAGCCAAATTTGATACCTCTGCCGCAAAAATATTGGAGATAAATCGGGGACATTGGTGTATTGAGAATAGCTGCCATTACATTCTAGACTGGTGCTTTGATGAAGATAGATGCCGCATCCGCACCGGGTATGGCCCGGAAAATATTACTCGCCTGCGGCGTTTTGTTATTGGCATTATCAAAGCAAACAGTTTAAAGGGTGTCTTGGAGACGATGAGAAAGTTGACGATGAACGTACGAATGGTGTTTGATTATTTGAAAATGACCAAAAATTCGGCTAAACTGCGTTAGAACAAATTTGCCGTGGCATGTCTACCGGTTCAACCATCATCCGGATTTGGCCGCCATGTGCAATCAATTCAGACATCGCAACAACTCAACCAACCATTGCGGTGAAACATCTGCCGGTATTTCCAGTACATGGCCGCTAGAACCTCGTAATTTCAAAGAATTCATCGGTGACGATTCCGGTTTGATCGTTACCGGCGCCAGTGTGGCCGTTTGATTGCCTGCACAGCCATCACGATAAACTCTCAACCAGTTACCAAATGTCTTGGCATTCAATCCCTGTTCACGACAATAAGCAGCCTGGCTCATGCCGCTCGCTTTCCAGGCTTCAATGTGTCTTTGTTTATGCTGCTGTAATT
>JAGRFM010000224.1 GCA_020446045.1 Nitrosomonas sp. | reverse complement strand
TTCTCTTGCGGCAAAAGGTGGAATGTTACGCATTGCAGACCGTGTTCTACCGGTTGATGCTGTATTGGAACCCGTTTTCCCGGGCTGGCGGCTTTGCCGGCCACTGTGCGATGGTGTTGTAGAAGTGCACCGCCGTACCTGTTGCTGTTATCCGATCGTCATCTTTGATCCGCGCATTCCTGACATCATTCGCGAACTTGAAGATATTGAACGCCGTATCCCGCCAGTCGGGCCACCTGACCCCGGCCCATTGCGGTTCAAGGACTCACCGTTTTTTTCCTCTGGTACGGCTGACGAGCGTATGATTAATGCCAGCGCCGATCTGACCGCGATCAAATCGCTCGAACCTGCGCAACAGGTTGCGTATATCAAAGCACGCCCTTACCTTTACTGTTCATGCGGATCTTCCGCACTGGTGGCATCAGGTTTCATACAGCCGGACGGTTCTTTCAATATCTGCTGGAAGGAGCCGCTCAGACTGATGTGGATCAACTGTCATGAAGAGTATGCTTTTGTCATCAAACAGTACGTTGATGGCGAAACACTAACCATCTATGATGGTGTTGCAGCCGGACGATGGTTCCATCGCGGAGATGAGATTCAGCTTACTTCCTATCATCCGGATGCAATGGTCTGCGATGCCCCTGGAGAACCGCCTGCGGGCACTACGGGCACATCAGTGATGTTGGAAGCCATTCGATCTACGGAAAGTCTTCATCTCAACTCACCGCTGCCGAATGGCTGGGATCGTGTTCCTGCACCCAGCGGCACACAAGGTCTGGCCTTCCCTGCACCATTAGCGGGCACAACGGTTCAATGGAAAAATGTGGGATGGGGAAAAACCCTGCCACTGCGTTATTTGTTTTTCCCGGATCTCGAACCGATTGCCACCTATTACCGCATCAGCGTGACGGAATGCGATGCCTCAGGCACGCCAACCGGAACCCGGAAGTATCTTGACGCGCCATTATCGTGGATCTGGTATCGCCGCCGCACAGATTTAACCATCAAACGGGAAGCGCTATCCCTCGGGCCGGTCGGCAATAAGTTATTTAGAATTCCGTACCGCAGCCTTTATCAGGCATTACTGGCGCCTGGGGAAATCGGTGAATGGGCGTTTCAGCAATTTCATGGCTATGTCGATACCACTGCATTTGCCAATGGCCGCCATCTCGTCACGCTGGAGCTCTTTGATGCAGCACAGAACCAGATCAAGCCGGTCACCGCTCCAGCAGCCGATCCGGGAACTGCCGCCGGATTCAGTTTCCAGACATGGGACCAGACCGACTTGTCCGCAACCGTACCGGTCAATTTTGGCGCATTGACGCATCTTTTCTGGTGGGACAACCGAACCACCAAAGCGAAGATTCTGGCTATCAACAAAAACGGCGCGCCTTTTGTTGAGGAATGCCTGTTCCTTGATGGGCCTCGCAATACAAACGTTAGCGTTGAGTATCGCGCAAAACATGACGAACCGCTGTTCCTCTACTGGCACGATTTGCGCTGGAAACGCGGCCTGTTCACACCATGGCAAACATGGGTTGGACTTACAGCGGGCAGTGTCGATCCGGGCACAAGTCCAAACCGCACCTATAACGAATTGCTGGGAACAAAAGATCAATGTGCATTTACCATAGAAGTCCGCACACGCGCGAAGATCACGCATGGCGCCGGGCGCATTAATGATTACGATAACCGTGACGATGGCGCGATAGCCATTATCAGTCCGGCACCAGGCCCTTAAAAGTTAAAAGTAGCCCGTAATGATGTGATTCAGGTTTTCCGCACTCAGTAGATTTGCGGGAAGCCTGGGCAGAAGATGGTTTTAATGAGGCAAAGAATTCTTTGCCTCATTTGTTTGATATCTTAGTCTCAACTACCGCAAGGTACGCCGCCCGCGCCAAGCGTCTCCACTTTTTCATTGGAAAAAATCAGGTTCCCCGATTCATCAGTTGAGGCTGTCTGGTGTATATTCAGTTTAGCTCTTCTCCCATCAGAACATTTTCCTAATGTTTTGGAAATGAAGTTGAATTTCACAGGTGCATAACTCTCCGGGTTATTGAGGGCAACATCGATAAAGTTTGGTAATTGAGAGCCTGGCGCAGGTATAACAAAGGAGGTTAAAAGCGTGGCTAAACCTGTGGCGGCATCCGCTCCATTGACCACATCTTGTGCCTTGGAACCAAAGATAGTGGGTGTTGCGAGAAAATCAAAACCATTTTCAGCAAGATCTGCAATTGATTGTGCGAATCCCAGAGCTTTTGTAGTGATGAGTGAAACAAAAATCTGTGCTTTACCATCGTTGCGTTCACATTCTATAACAAAACCTTTGGTTCTCGTGCCAACCGAATGATTATTGTCTTCCAAATACGTATCTGCAAGGGCTGCATAGTCTACAAGCGCGAAAGTATTGAATCCACCGTCAACCCAACCAACATAATCCTTAACGGGTGGAAAGAAATCAGAAGATGTGCCCTGAGCATTCAGAAAATGAGAAATGGGGCGATTTTGACAATTCTGCATATCGAGTTCTGCAGACTCAGCTTGGCCCTGAATAGGCACTAATATTGCCAAAATAATTATTATGGACAATGTAATTTTGGATAGTGTGGTCAGATTCATAATCTTCTCTCCTCTTGGTAAAAAAATGATAAAGCCACTAATTCATCCACCCTGTCTTCTTTTTACGCAGGATAGACTGTGATCATGATCAAATGTTGGTTGTGATGATAAATATCACTGGCTGACTCATTGAATTCAAGCGATTTTTCCCTTCTGCATTGGATTCCAGTATTCTGCCATCGTCTGCGAGCATAAAAATCGCCGCAGGCATCTTATGTCTGTAACGAGGACAATCATTGCTGATTCTTGTCGCTGTTTCTCCAGAATGCATGTCCATCGGATCTACTCCTTTTTCAGCTCGCAGCTAAAGCACAAAGTTCTCCACATATGTATCTGTCTACCCTTCACTTTTAAGAGTGAAATACATTGGGTAAGTGAATCACATGTCTACATTACATTTCATGTCATCAACATAGGAGCTTACTCTGACAAGGCATACCCTCATATTTAACATTTCGATTTAGTCTATACTCACGCCAGGATAAATAAAATACGTATTGACACGTACGTGTTAACCCTTATATGGTTGCTTCTTTGTTATACATAAAGCACTTTCTTCTTCTCGTGACATGATTCGATGACGCTTTTCGATACCAATCTGGATAAGCACAATCCGACTGCCGAACATTTATGGAATGAGGTGCAGAACAGTATTCATTTTCGTGAATTGTTTGATGCAGTGATCGATGCCATGCTACTGGTCGATTCATCAGGGCAAATCATGCTCGCTAATCCAGCGGCGCAACACTTGCTGGGTTATACGCATGATGAGCTTCGCAGTTTGGATGTGGAACAACTTATGCCAGCACGTTTTCGTGAAAATCACCGGCATTATCGAAAACAGTTTCTGGCTGAGCCGCGTCAACGGCTCATGGGCAGTACCTGTGAGTTGGCAATTTTAAACCGGCATGGTGAAGAAGTGGCTGTCAATATCAGCCTCAGCCCAATAGCAATCAAGGAACAAGCTGCTAAAGCGATTTATATTTTAGTGACCTTTATTGCACTAGACAGGCGCCGTCAGGCCGAAAATGCGCTGCGCGAGAGTGAAGAACGCTTATGGCTTATCAAACAGGCTGCAGGTGCAGGGATTTTTGATATCGATTGTGCTAACGGCAGAATCTATTGTGATGAACGTATGCGTGAACTCTGGTGGAATGAAGCAGATGAAATCATGACGCTGGGGAAATTTTTTTCAACAGTTCATCTCAGTGACCGGGCCAAATGCCAAAAACTATTTGAAGAGGCGCTCAATCCCGAAATGGAAGGAAAATGCCGCACAGCGTTTCGTATCATAAACGGATCAGAACATTCGGAACGCTGGATCGCTACTTTAAGCCAAACTCAATTTGATAATGGATCGGCCAAAAGAATTGTCGGTATTGCACGGGATATTACGGAACGAAAATTACTGGAACAAACACTTCAACAGCAACGCAATGAGACCGAATTACTGTTTAATAAACAAGTTGCCATTCTGACAGCAGCCGCCATTGCGCATGAGCTTAATTCACCATTGACAGCAATTTCCGCATACAGTGAAGTAGCACAACGCGCGTTAAGTGTTACCCCTGTTGACTGTGATAAAGCCAAAGAAGCGCTTAGCGGTTGTTTCGACCAGGCGCAGCTTGCCGGTCATAAATTGTATGAACTCATTGGTTTTTTGCAGGGTCGTGAGATTGAAACCGAGAAGCTGAATATTAATCGTATTGTGGAAGATGCATTATTACAGGCGCGCAGTGATGGCTATAGCGAATTTCATATCATTCTCAATCTTGAGCCCAATATTCCTCCAATAAAAGCAAACAAAATACACATACAAAGGATTCTGGTGAATCTGATCAGAAACGCAGTGGAAGCCATGCGAGCAGCCAATGTGGTTGATTCCGAGATTACCATTGCGGTTAAAACGCTGGCGAGTGAAAAGATGGCGGTAGTAACCATTGAAGATAACGGGCCGGGTATTGATCAGAAAGTAATCAGTCAAATCTTCGACCCTTTTTTTACAACCAAGCCGACAGGGTTTGGCATGGGTCTGTCGATAAGCCGTGCATTAATCGAGGCTAACGGGGGTCAGCTCTGGATTGACCCGGTTTACCAAGATGGCGCTCAGTTCCACTTTACCTTGCCGCTTGCATGAGTAATTCCAGCGATTTCACGGTTTTCATTATCGACGATGACGACGCGGTGCGTCATTCTCTGTGTCTCATGATCGAGCAAGAAGGTTTTAATGTACAAACATTTGAAAACGCAGAAAATTTTCTAAAAAATTATCCATGCCAGTCCAATGGCTGCATCATTCTTGATTTAAATATGCCTGGTATGGATGGCTTGCAACTCCAGGAAGCATTGAACAATAAAGAAGATACACTGCCAATTGTGTTCCTCACCGGGTATGGCACCATTCCACAGAGTGTCAAAGCAATCAAAGCCGGCGCTGTTGATTTCTTAACCAAGCCGATAACACGGGAAAAACTGTTGACCTGTATCCGTTCAGCTGTTGAAGAATGCAAAAAACTGTTACATGCTGATCAGCAAATGCGCACAGCAAAGTCGTTACTCTCAAAATTAACCGAACGCGAAAAAGAAGTCTTAATACTTGTCGTGGAAGGATACTCGAATAAAGAGATTGCAGCCCAACTTCAAATCAGTCATCGCACTGTAGAAGTTCACCGAAGTAAAATCATGCAAAAGACGGGCGCAAACCATTTACTGGAACTGAAACAAATTGCACAAGAAAGCAATCAATGCAGACTTTCATCTTGAAATACGGTCGGTTACACGTATTTCCGCATTTTGTTCAGTTGAAGTTATCGACGATCCCTATGTTTAATACGAACTACACTTTTGATTGAACAGAAAAAAACACAGCTTCAAGATTTAATAATCTTCTCACAAGAACAATAACGCTCTAATTCTGATGAAGGTTCTCGATGAGTGTTCCCCCTACTTTGCCATTAACGTCCACCCACAGATGCGGCAAACCGAGTTCCTGCAACCATTCCGGCCCCTGCTCTTCTTTGAGCATGCCAATGGTCGATGCGCTGCCGGCAACGACACAAAAATCACTGACTACACTGACAGCGGCCATATGCTTAACCGGCCAGCCGGTTTTGGGGTTCAAAACATGCCCGTAGCGCACATTGTTCAGCTCTATGCAGCGTTCATAGTCACCGCTGCTGGCCAACGCACCTGAGTGTAATAACAGGGTCTCGAGTATTCCGTCTGCCTGCCGCGGATGCCGCACCGCTACGCGCCACGGACTGCCGTCCGGATGCGGCCCGATAATTTTGATATCGCCGCCGAGATTCACAATACCATGATGGATACCGGCTTCCAGGCTTAACGCTGCCGCGCGGTCAACAGCGTATTCTTTGACCACGCCGCCAAAATCAATTTCCATACCGGGAATCTCAAAAGATAACACCGGGCGCTCCCAAGTTACATGGGGCCAGCCGATTTTTGCCTTGATACGCTCGATCGATTCAGTTTCAGGCAGCTTGCCCGATTTAAAATCCCATACTTTGCGCAGGATGCCTGAAGTAATATCAAACAATCCGTCACTTTGCTGATAACAGGTATCTGCATAATCCAGTAATCCGGCGGTTTC
>JAGRFM010000223.1 GCA_020446045.1 Nitrosomonas sp. | reverse complement strand
TCTTTTGGTTACTGACTAATGCAGTATCCGGGCAAAACATTGCAGGAACAATTATTGATTCTATGCAGCAATTGGGAGGAACGGCAGCCGGACTACCTGGCGGTGCTAATCATGCCAGTATTGTTGACACAGGCATTCTGATCTGGCATCAAGCGATGAATAATATGAACATTCTTGATCCGATAGATAGTCTGGTTGGTCTTATTCTATCGCTGGGCATTCTGATTATTCTAGCCGTGATTGCGGTCAATATGCTGCTTTTGTTGATTGCATCCTGGGTTTTGTTATACGCCGGAATCTTTCTGTTAGGCTTTGGTGGCGCCAGATGGACGACAGATATCGCCATCAACTACTTTAAAACGGTTCTTGGTGTCGGTATTCAGCTTTTTGTAATGCTTTTAATAATTGGTATCGGTAGCGATTTGTTAACCAGTTTTTATTCCAAAATGGGTAAAAACGTGCTGAATTATGAAGAGCTTGCTGTCATGCTGGTTTTTACCATAGCCCTGTGGGTGTTGATTTCCAAACTCCCTCCACTGATTTCAGGAATCGTGACCGGCAGCAGTATCGGTTCGACCGCCGGTATCGGCAGTTACAGTGCCGGTGGTCTGGTTGCGGCTGCAGGCACGACTGCTGCAATAACCGCTTACGGCGTATCGGCATTACGCAGAAACAGCCCTATCAAGGGAATAGAACCACTGATGAATGCGGTTAAAGCCGGGCAGAATGCCGAAAATAGTGGCAATTACATTTCTAGAGGAGGCCGATAAATGAATAAGGTTCTTGCATTTTTAATGTTGATGGTCATGTTTGCCACCCCTGTACAGGCCAAGGATTCTTGCAATACCGTGCTGTGCATGGCCGGAATGCTGCAAGGTTCCGGTGTGGTTTCCGGTTGTAAAGGTTTTGTTCAGGATTACTTCGATATCATCAAGTTCAACAGTCATGGCGGTATCAGCCTGAACAAGACTTTTAGCGCACGTGGTCAGTTTTTAAACAAGTGTACAACAGCGGGAAACTGGCCGCAGATGATCAACAATCAATATGGCAGACAACTGGGGTTCTAACATGTTCTTGAAGAAATCGATTTTAATTGTTCTAATAGCAGTGCTGTTGGCTGGCTGCGCCAGCATGACAGATTCACATAGAAGGACTGCACAAGGCACGGCGGCGGGCACCGGCATCGGTGCCGCTGCTGGTGCCATCATTGGCGCGATTGCCGGTGATCCTGCACTGGGAGCGGGTATAGGCGCAGGCGTTGGCGCATTAGGCGGTTATGTCTGGTCATCACATATGGAAAAACAGCGCCAGCAAATGGAACAGGTGACTGAAGGAACCGGTATTGAAGTCACTCAAACACCCGGCAATGAACTCAAGATGAACGTGCCGGGAGACTTTTCGTTTGACACGGGACGCGCCGACATCAAACCGGAAATGCGCCCTGTCTTGAACAGTCTAGTCGCTGGAATGATGAGTAATCCGGCAGCTCAAGCCAGAATCATCGGCCATACTGACAGCACCGGAACCGATGCGATCAATAATCCGCTGTCAGTCAACCGTGCGGCCAGTACCCGTAATTACCTGGTAAGCCAAGGCATTGCTGCGAACCGTATTCACATTGATGGCCGTGGATCATATGAACCGATTGCATCCAACGACACCGTGGCAGGCCGCGCACAAAACCGGCGTGTGGAAATCTACATGTTTGAAGTGTCCCAAACGCAAGCACCGCAATCACAGTATCCGCAACAACCGATACAACAAGTGCCACCACAGTATCCCCAACAACAGCCGGTTAATTATCCACCACAACCCAGATATTACTGAAATGGTTGATTTGCCATCAGATATGCAGGAACGCGTCGTCTGTTCCATTATTGCTGCGGTGAAATATGAAATTCCTGCCAACATTTTATTGGCCATCGCAGAAAAAGAAGGCGGCAAGACAGGTCAATGGGTAGAAAACAGCAAAGGCACGCATGATGTAGGTGTCATGCAATTCAATACCGCGTATCTTCAAGATTTATCCAAATACGGTATCACCGCCGATCATGTTGCACAATCCGGATGTTATGCCTACGACCTTGCCGCCTGGCGTGTTCGTCAACACATCAAAAATGACAAAGGTGATATCTGGACAAAAGCAGCGAATTATCATTCAAGAACACCAACGCATAATGCGCGGTATCGAGCGGATTTGATAGTTAAAGCCGTTAAATGGGCGGACTGGTTGGGAGAACGTTTTTATATGGAAAGAGAACCGTAATATGTATCGCCTTATTGTTATGAACGGATGTAGAGTCCTTCAGAAATATGATCAGGAATGGAAAACAACTGGCTTAATTAAAAGAGTTGAAGGCGATATAAAACCTGGGATTTACAATCTATTCCTTTCAGAATTAGCACAGGAGAACCAGTCCTATGAAGGACTGTTACTTTTTATAGATAAAAAAGAAAATATTATTTATCAAAACACTGGCCAAGGATATGTAAAGCATGATGCTCGATTTTTCGGTAAAAAACCGCCTATAGGTAAGATTGTAACGATACAATATCGCGAAGGATCAGAAGTACAAATCATAAAGAATTAGACGAGTTATTTATCTGAGGAGTATTCGTAAGATGTCAATCAACATCCAATATTTTCAAGCGCCGGTGTCTATTATGATGAAAACTAAGCTTCCATAAATAATGGCATAGAGATTCGATGAATAAATTTGAGCGTTGTTTTTTGGAAAACTGAGAAAACTTTATATTGATCGATATCGTGTAAAGTAGTAAGCGTCAATTAAATTGCGCCATTGATTTGGGTTCTTGAATTTCAAACTTGCGCTCTGGCTAATGCATGCTCGCTTCTAGCTGCTTTGTAGACTGATTTGGCCGCATCAATGTTCAAAAACGCAATGCCAATACCAACGATCAAATCAGGCCAGCCTGATAGCCACTGAAGCGTGATTAAACCAGCTATGATAATGGCGATGTTGGCTAAGGCATCATTTCTTGCAGACAGGAAAGCAGCTCGCGTTAGACTGCCGCTATGGTGGCGAAATTTAGTTAGTAGAAAAGCACATCCAAGATTTACTACTAAAGCGCCCAGGCCAGTTATAGAAAGTAGCCATGGCTCTGGTGCAATTGGCGCGTTAAATTTCTGCCAAGCAGTCCACAATAATGCTGATGTTGGTATGAGTAAGATGCCAGCAAGCAAAAAGCCTATATAGGAACGCTTCCGTAGCGACCAACCTATTGCAATGGCAATCAATAAATTGACGGCCGCGTCTTCAAGAAAGTCGATACTATCGGCATAAAGAGATACCGATTCGATTTGTCTGGCCACGGTGAATTCGACAAAAAAATAGACTAGATTAGCAAATGCTACAATTAATACTATTTGTCGCAGAGCATTGTTAGAAGTATTGCTAGACATAATGATGAGTGTTCATTTAAGTATTAGTTCAAATTAATGTGATCACTTACAGCCTTGTGCCCTCGGCATTACTGGTTTGTATAATGTTTGATGTTTTGCTGCCATACTAGTATTTTACTTACTGGCTAAATTTTCCGACTAACGCAGTGAATAGACCATGTTTGTATCTTAAGACTGTTGTTTCAAAATGAGCGCATATCAAGGCTCTTACCTTCCGATACATGTGGTAAAGAAGGAGTTGTTATTTCACGATTTCAACGCATGACTAGCTAGGTTTTTACCAAGTTCCCAAATTGAGCCGGGTACTTGATGAGTATCAGCGATAGTTTTAGTGAATGAACTTACAATATGATCTCGGTCTTTTTGTGTAAGCGTAAGTGGTGGAAGTAATTTGATTACGTTCATGCCGTGACCAGCTACTTGGGCTAATATCTTATGCTCTTTGAAAAGTGGTATTGTGACCATTTGACTGAACAAGCCTTTATTAGCTGCTTCGAGCATTAGCCATGCTGCTTTTAGCGACAAACTCTTGGGCGGTTTGAACTCAATCGCGATCATTGACCCTTTGCCGCGTGCTTCTTTTAGGAATTCATATTTCCCAGCAAGTTTATTTAGACTATATATAATGTCTTCACCAATTTTGGCGCCATTTTCTATCAGATTTTCAGTTTTTATGACTTCTAAGGTGGCCAGACTAGCTGCCATTGCCATGTTATTTTTTGAAAAGGTTGATCCATGCACAACTGCACGATCCATGCGATTAAAAACGCTATCCATAATATGAGCTGTCATGGCGACAGCTCCAACCGGGATGAAGCCACCTGATAAGGCTTTAGCCATACAAATGATATCCGGTTTAACCTTCCAATGATCTATTGCCCAAAATTTACCAGTGCGGCCGATTCCTGTTTGAATTTCATCGGCAACAAACAGCGTTCCATATTTTTTGCATAAACTTTCAACTTCGGGTAAGTAATTATCACTTGGAATATTAACGCCTTTTCCTTGTATGGGTTCTACGATAAAAGCTGCTACTTCTCTAGTACTTAAAGCTTTTTCCAATGCTGTGAGATCATTAAAAGGAACCGCGCTACAATCAGGCAATAACGGACCGAATCCTTCACGAAAAATGGGTTCGCCATTTAAAGAGAGTGGTCCAGTTGTTAATCCATGGTAGGCATGCTCACAGCAAACAATTTTTGACCGCTTAGTGGTATAACGTGAGAATTTTATAGCAGCCTCGACAGCTTCGGTGCCGGAATTGCAGAAGAATACTTTATTCAGATTCTCTTGTGTTGTGGTCAAGATTTCTTTTGCCAATAAACCACTGAGAATTGACACATCTAGTTGTACTAGGTTCGGTAATTCCAAAGCTAATGTTTCTTGTAAAGCGCCAATTACCTTTGGATGATTGCGGCCGATAGCAAAAACACCAAAACCGCTGAGTAAATCTAGATACTCATTATCATGCTCATCGTAGAGGTACTGCCCAATAGCTCGTTGGTAATTACGATCATAGCCAATGGTTTTCAAAACCCTAACCAATTGGGTATTGAGATACCGTTCGTGCAACCTGAATTTATCGACACGGTGTTGTAATATTAATTCGGTTATGCTGAAAGACATAAAAGGCCCCTAATTTTGATTGAGTTAATGGCAAGTGTAGGAAACGCTATTTAAAGCTAAGTTATTGTGAAATATGCCTCTATACAGTTTTAAATAAGTGCTAGATATAGATGAAAACCCGTATAAATGCCCGGTGAGGCACAATTTTAGGCCTAAAAAAGCAGCAAACTTAGAGTGGCTCATAGATGTATTGTCAAGTAATAAAGATCAATATCGTATTTAAAGACTTAAGTCATTTTTTTGTTTCACAGCTTTTAATCCTCCTTATCTTTATAACCTTTGAATCCCTTTGAAACACGATAGTACACTCGGCGTAGGGGTGTACCATTTCGTTCAATAACACGGCACTGAATGCTCTCAGGTTCAATTAACATTTGTTTAATGTTATCCCCTTCACGTATATTATCTAGTTGGTATGGTTTCATGGCGATCTGAATAATGGGTCGATTAGTAGGCGACTGTGATGGTAGCCAGTAGTTATACATGGCACCGCTATCGCCAAACATATTGCGAGAACGGATGTCCAAATTGGAATGCTCATGATTATAGAAATATAGTTCGCTGGCGATAGACCATTTGCTCATACCAACAATGATGGGCTCTTTACCGCTTTGGTTTTTCACTGCTTTTGCAATCTGTTCAATTTCTATTGTGGCTTCACGCCAGAAATAGTGTTCAGTAAACAGATAGTAGGGAATGCCGGGTATGCCAAGTACGACATAGTGCAGTACAAATGCGTAACAAAAGATGCAGATGATGATAGTTGGCCGCCAAGCTGACTGTAAGCATTTGGCCATGGTGCTGATATGATTTTGACCGATCATCCAGCCCATGGTTGGTAGAATAGCTAACCAAACAGGACCGGTCCAGTGGAATTTTGGTAGATCAAAGGTGCTGAATACGAAGAAAATAAGCAACGGCACGCCGGTAAAGATTCTTACAAATAGTCGTTTTCTGCGTTGCAACTGATCTGCATCTTGATGGCCAGCTGAAAATAGGGCTGCTACAGCGGTTAGGAAGCCGATCGGTGTCAGTAGGATTATGATGTAAAGAATTAGGCTATGCACAGAGAAATCGTAGCCATCGCCCAGCAGGCGCGTTGACTGGAAAGCAAACGATGCCCAGTCGTTTTGGCTGTTCCAGATAATCACCGGAGAAAATAATATTAACGCCAGTATTATGGCAAAGTAGGGGTGAGGCCGTTTCATCCAGCGGCGCGCAATGGGATCTAGAATAACAAATACCAATGCGGCAATACTCAGTAGACCCAGTGTGTATTTAGATAATAACCCTAGGCCAAATGCGATACCCATTCCTAGCCAGGCGGAATGTTTGCTTGCCACTAGTGCACGCTCCATATAGTACAGTGTGGCAGCCCAGGCTGCGGCCAAAGGAGCATCGGGGGTCATCAAAATACCAGAGGCAAAACCCAACGGCAAAATTGTGAGCAGCAATACCGTGCGCATAGCAGTTGATTTGTCATATATATTCTGTGCCAGTGCGTACAAATAGGCCATGGTTATTAGGCCGCAGAGGAGTGCGCCGATGCGCACACCAAACTCATTGTGTCCAAGAATCGATGTGCCTAACCAAATCAACCAGGCAACCATGGGAGGATGATCATAAAAACTCAAGTCCATGTGTTGAGCATATTGCCAATAATAGGCTTCATCTGGAATGAGTTGCGCCAAACCAAAATAGACAAGGCGTAATAGTAAGACAAATATGACAATACCAATGGCAGCAATATGCCAGCCTGCGTCGTGTGAAGGGAGGGTATTTTTACCAGAAAAAACATAGAAGGCTGAACCTAGGTAGTTCACCATAGCTGTAGCAACGATTGCTGGAAAAATAGCTAATAGAGGCGGTATATGCCAAGCATAAACAAGAAATGCCAGTATGCCGCCGCGTAGTAGTAATGCTAAAACACCAACAGTTAAAAAACGACCAAATTGGTGCCATTTTAGGTGGCCAGTATGATGGTCGCGAAATGTCCATTTTGAATTAAGCGAATAATTGACAGTCGCAGCAACAAAAAAGCTTATGAAGTGAGCTAAGGCAAGGTCAGTATCCCGACTCACCATCCACTGAAAAGTAAGAGCATCCACCAGTACACCAAATAAACCAACCACTGCAAAGCGACTAGCCGTATTTAATGTAACTGTACCACCTGCTAATGTAACCAAGCTTTGTAAATAGGTAATCTGATGAGAAAAGGAAAGCTTGGATATGCCATGGAAACAATCACAAAAACAGATGGGGACTTCGGTCACGCGAAGTTTGCCTTTATTGGCTATTAGAAGTTCAAACAAAATTTTGTAGTCATGCACCTTCTTAGAAATAGTTAGGGCTAACTCTCGACGGAATGCAAAGAAGCCTGATGTGGCATCATTAACACCACACAGTGGTCTAGCTAACCAACTACCCATACGAGACAACAATTTTCTATGTGGCGGCCAATTTTCTGTGCAGCCATCAGCGATATAACGACTACCAACGACAACATCAAATTTATCGTCAAATATAGGTGAAACCATAGATGATAACCGCTCTGTCGGATGGCTCAAATTCGCATCCATAACAACAATAACATTGTTATTTGCTTTTGCTGTGCCAGCAAGAATCGAAGCAATTAGGTCAGGTTTATCTTTTCTTTCAATAAGCGATATTTTTCTTGCATGATTTTGCCAGCTTCTTATTTTCTCAGGAGTGCCGTCATTAGAACCGTCATCAACAAAAATGACTTCGAAATTGTAAGGAGAGAGATTGAGAGCGAATAAACGAGATAAAAGAGAATCAATATTTTCAGCTTCGTTCAATGTGGGTATCACAATTGAAAATTCTGGCATGTTATACAGGGCATGAAAAAGGAAATGAACTAGAGTTTCTTGATAAGAAGCAAAATAAAAATGTGTATTGTCGGAGATTGATAATAAAGCTATCACCTAGCCAATAACATGACGCCAGAATTACAGTTTTGTCATAAACTATAGATTTGTGGTCAGCAAGTATCTGATATAATGGGGCTTATTGGATGCATGTTTTTGGGTTTAATCTGTTTCTACTTACAAGGCTTTAGTCGCAGTTTGCGTCCTGCAGTTTTTGCTATTTCCATAAGCGCTTTATCGAGGTTAACTCTTAATTGAATTTCCTTACGCTTTCGGTCTTCCGCGGGGTATTTTTTGAGAGATTTTCCAGGTATAAGCACAATAAGCTCTTGTTCTTTCCAGATGGTTTGTTTGCAACCTGTTATTTGCAGAGCATTTACTTTAACCCTGACAGGGCGTAATGCCCAACCTGCAATATATGCACCACCCCACCAAAGTGGCAGATCCGTTACTAATTCACTGGCGACAGCTATCCCCATGATACTTGGGTTAAATCCTGTTACTACGCCAACAAGGAGCGTTTCTGCTGTTATGGAAAGAATGAGTCCAGTGGCCCAGTAACGCCATTGAACCTTACCAAAATCTACAATACGTCCTGATAAAACAATATCTACGTCTGCTTTCGTGCCGAGTGAACTACGCTGCATTTTATTGAGCCATTTATATGAAGGATCGATATCTGCATGCATTCTTCGCGTCTCGTCGAAAGGTGTAACTATGAATCCGGGTTGTTGCGCAAGTTGTTCGGTGAACAGTTTTTGGGCCCTTGTTTCAACTTCTTCGATCAATTGTTCAAGTAGAATGGGTTTATCTTCAGCGGATGGCTTTTCATCGAAAGAATGGAGATCAGTGGGCGAAGTAAGTGGCGCATCCATTCTTATTTGTGTAACGAGCAATCTTAAGGGTGGGTCAGGCGGGGTAACCTTTTGGAATGGAAGCGAACTACATCCGGTTATCACTAACAAGATCAGCATATATATGCATGGTAAGTAAAGAAACCTCATTTGTGATTTACGTTGGATATCTGATTTAATGGCATTTTCTGAAATATCCTGACACTCAAAGCACAAGGATAATTGATCAGTATCAATTACTTGTCTCTACGTTTTTTTAAACCAATAGCGGCACTCCCAGTCAGTGTCACCAATCGCTGCAAGTAGGTTCTCTGATGCGTAAAAGAAAGTTTTGATGTTCCATGAATTCTATTGCTGAAACAGATGGGCACTTCTGCCACGCGAAGTTTGCCTTTATTGGCCATGAGAAGTTCAAACAAAATTTTGTAACCATGCGCTTTCTGAGAAATAGTTTGGGCAAACTCACGACGGAATGCAAAGAAACCTGATGTGGCATCATTAACATCACAGAATGGCCTTGCTAACCAACTCCCCATACGCGACAACAATTTTCTATGTAGCGGCCAATTTTCTGTGCTGCCACCATGTATATAACGACTACCAATGACAACATCAAATTTATCATCAAATATAGGTGAAACTATGGCCGACAGCCGTTCTGCCGGATGACTCAAATCCGCATCCATAACAACAATAACATGGTTATTTGCTCTTGCCGCGCCAGCAAGAACTGAAGCAATTAGATCGGGTCTGTCTTTTCTTTCAATAAGCGATATTTTTTTTGCATGATTTTGCCAAGCCCGTATTTTCTCAGGAGTATCATCATTGGAGCCGTCATCAACAAAAATAACTTCAAAGCTATGAGGAGAAAGATTAAGGGCGAATAAACGAGTTAAAAGAAAATCAATATTTTCAGCTTCGTTCAATGTAGGTATCACAATTGAAAATTCTGACATGTTTGGTGGCGCATGAAAAATGAAACTAACAAGAAGTTTCCTGCTAATAAGTAAAGGAAAAAAGTGTTATGTGTATTATTGGAGAATGATGATAAAACTATGATCCAACCCATAACATGACACTAAGATTACAATTTTGTCATGAACTGTAGTTTCATGGCCTTCAGCCAAAGAAGCTTAGGCAATCAACGTTGCATTTAAAGACAGGAATAATTGATATATTCTGATGAAGATGTTCAATTAATACTTAACGGGAAATTGAGAGTGACCGTCGTACCTTTACCGGTTTCGGATTCGATGCTGACTGTACCACCATGCAATGTCATGATGGACCTGACGATAGCCAGACCCAGTCCGGTATTATGGGAAACAGTTGAACGTACTCGATCGATGCGGTAGAAACGATCAAATATTTTCGACAGATGTTTACGCGCAATACCACATCCACTATCACTGATGCGTATAAACACATTGTGTTCGGATTGAGAAGGTGTCACGGTTAACTTGATTGTGCCGCCAGAAGGTGTATAGCGGATGGCGTTGGAAAGAACGTTTGTAATAGCACGCTGGAAAAGTATGGGATCAACATCTAAGTAAGAGTGACCTTCACATTTGATTGTCAGTGACTGTTCTTCAATTACTGCTTCGTAGGATGCACAGATAGCCTCCAGTTCTTGACGTATATCAAGTCGTTTTCGTTGTAAAGGCACTTGTATGTTGTCAGCACGAGCCAGAAATAACAAACTGTCGATCATACTTGACAGTTTTCCGCACTCTTCAAGAATCGATTCCATTGCATCACGATATTCGAATTCCGAGCGAGTACGTGCCAGCGTTACTTCAGCTTCGCCCATCAGATTATTTATTGGTGTACGCAGTTCATGTGCCAAGTTTTCTGAGAACTGGTTAAGTCGGGTAAAAGAATCTTCCAACCGTTCAAGCATCTGATCAAACGCTACCGCGAGCGTTCTTAGCTCCCGAGGCCATTGATCTCGACTAATACGTGCATGCAAATCACTCGCGGTAATACTTTGGGCGGCTAGAGTAATGTCGCTCAAGGGCTTCAAACCCTGACGTGTAATCAAAGCGCCGAACATAGCTGAAAGCAGGATGCCCAAAGGGAGGATCACTGTCAGCTTTCGCTTGTAATCAGCGAGAACAGCATTTTCATGAGTAATATCCAATGCTACCTGAATTATTCGCAATTGACCGGCATTGTCCGTCGTTTGCGTTGTTAGCAAAAGAAAAGGATGATTATTCGCAGATTCCCATTTAATGCAACTTTTGATTAGATTTTCTTTTTTCGTTTCTGCACTGGGCATTGGAAAAACTGTAACGGGAACAATCCCTATCATGCCAGGTGTTTCGATCAATGCAGTATGATCGGCTTTTAAAATGCGCGAGTAATATGTGTAGTAGGGTGTTATCTGTCCGGATGCTACTCCCAGCTGAATTTCTTTTTCTAGGAAAGTTTGATGACTCTCATTTTTCTGGAGAAGCATTTCGATATTCTGCACTTTCTCGACAAGAAATTGTTTATCTTCTTCGCGAAGATTAGTGACTAATGCTTCATATAAAAAAACAGTTATGCCTATCAGCAATATGGACGCCGAAAGCGTGTAAAAGAATGTTAACCGCCAGACAATTGAGCTTGGATGGCGATTGATCTTATCGTTCTTCAAGAACGTAGCCAATGCCCCGTAGCGTATGAATAAGTTTTTTGTCGAAAGGATCATCGACCTTGCGGCGCAATCGTCTCATCGCAACATCGACGACATTGGTATCGCTATAGAAATTCATATCCCATACTTGCTCTTCGATAACAGTTCGGGAAAGAACCTCACCATGTCGGCGCGCCATCAGAGATAATAAAGAAAATTCTTTGGGAGTTAGTGCGATCTTCATACCAGCTCGTGAAACTTTACATCGCAATAAATCTATTTCTAGATCGGCAATACAGAGCAACTCTGGTTGTATAGTCTGACCGCGTCGTAACAGGGTACGTACACGAGCCAGTAGTTCCGAGAATGCGAATGGTTTAACTAGATAATCATCTGCACCTAATTCTAAACCCTTGACACGGTTATTCACGGCATCCAAAGCTGTCAAAAATAACACGGGAACTGACTTGCCACTTTCCCGAAATTGTTTAACCACTGTCCAACCATCTATGAGCGGTAACATAACATCGACGATGACGATGTCGTAATTACCAGTTGTAGCCAGAAATAAACCATCCTGACCATTATTCGCATGGTCGACTACAAAGCCATTCTCGACCAATCCTTTTTTTAGGTAAGTAGCAGTCTTGGGCTCATCTTCAATAATGAGTAAGTGCATAATAATCTGAATGTAACAATTTAGAATGTTTTATTGCAACTACCTTTAAATTCTACATCTGATCATAAGTTTTATGTGCTAATAGGGATTAAAAAATATTTTTTAAAGCAAATACTCTCAGCATTTCTGGCAGAATCTGAATTGAACTCTAATGCTCATGCGATGCCTCCTAATCTTACTTCATTTCCGTGTTCGGGTTGCGGGAATTGTTTTAGGCCACTCGGGTGTTTTTAGAAAGTAGCTCTAGCCGATTTATTTCCTTCTTACTTTTGTATAATATCTATTATAATTTCAATGTTAAGTATCCATTCTATTCTCCAATTTGCTATTAGTGAGAGGTTTCGCCTTATATTGGAAGGCTTGGTGAGCGAAGAGAATCTTGCCGAATCGGGTTGCCGAGAGAGTATTAATACCAATAATATTTATAACTGCTGGTCAAAGGGATTCTGGAAGTTGAAAAGAAGCGACTAGCCGGAGACACAGTCCGTGAAACAACATCAGACGCATCGCTTGGTTGAACAGACATTAATCGGTTGGGTACTCGCAAATCTGCTTGTCGCTTGAACCAATGAACTCCATTCTTGACAGTTGACCTAAAAGCTACTGTCTGCTGGCATTAAAAATGCCAGTAAAAAAGGATGATTGACAGCAATATATTTTGAGAGTCGTTTAGATGCGGCGCTAGATTCATGAGTTTGCTGCGGATTTTGTGTCGTCGCTGAAATCGACCCGCGTATCGGGATGGGAAGTGTTGGTCGGTGATCGATTTCAGTAGCTTAACAAACAAAGCGCGTTAGTGATTTACAAGCTGATACAGAATTCTGGCCTTTTCTATTTACTGGGGCACCATATAGCGATGCTGCCATATTTTAGTCTTCTTGTTTTGCCGTTTTTTTAGCGGCTTCTTCTGCGGCAACTTTTTTGTATTGTCATCTTTGATTTACTGTTTTTGATTTCAAGATCATGCAGACCGATATCTTCCGTAATCAAAGCTCTGGATTTTCTGTACAGGGTGCTGATTTCATCACTGGTACCGGTTGCAATAACGGCTTTTTCCCTGAGGGAACGGTAATCGCTATTTTCATGGTTGGCTCTGATGCCAATAACATCACGTAAAATTCCCATTTCGCAGGCTTTCAAAAATACCGGGTGGTTGAAGTGTTTGTCAGGCGTGATCACAAATACTGAACTGACACCGGAGTTACGTGTAAATTTCTGCAGTCTTGCCAGTAATATTCTTGGTGATCGCTCCAGAATCAATACCGGCAACTCGCTAATCGACTGAACAGCGCCGGTGGCATTGGCGCCAATCAGGCTGAAGTATTGATCCTTGTGTTTCAACGCCATACCGATTCTTGCCAGATCATCGGGAGTAGCGATGTTTTCCAACAGGCAGTCGTGCTGCTTGTAGGCGTCATTCTGATAGCCTCCGACCTGGCTACACATCCAGTTGAAGAAGCTGACTTCAAGTTTCCGGTTGATCACGCTGTACTGGTTGGTGTTGATAATGACATGACCTTTAAACCCAGGCACCAGAGAAGCCAGTTGTGCGGTAAATTGCTCATCCTGCCGGGATGCGGTGGCATTCCCAGAGGGGTGGTTATGCAGAAGCCAGTAGCCATCGGCCTGTACTTTAAATCGGGTATTGTTCACCCAGTTGCCCAGATGATGTTCAGTGCCATTAATCTTGTCCAGATAAACCGATGACGGTAATCGTGAGCTGATGGCGGTATGGTGGATGATGCGATTTCTGCGTGTATAAAATATGC
>JAGRFM010000222.1 GCA_020446045.1 Nitrosomonas sp. | reverse complement strand
TACGCGCAATTGAAAACCAGCCAACGCAGAATGGCTTGGCTCGACTGGCTGACTGTGGAAGCCAAGAATGGCAATGCTGAAGCCCTGTCAGCACTGCGTGCCAGAAGTAAAAAAGACAGCAGAATGGCGGGTAATCACATATCCGGCTATCCCTATCAAAACAATCAGTCCATAAACGAGACCGTCGAGGCTGTCACCAAAGACGGCACGGTATGCTACAAGATAGGCAACACGGCCATACGCGATGACGGTAAACGATTGTTTGTCTCTCCCAGTGCTTTGAATGATTCTTTGGCTGACGTGCTGCAGGTTGCCATCGACAAGTACGGCAATCACCTGTCAGTCAATGGTTCGGATGATTTCAAAAAATCCATTGTACAGGCTGCCGTACAAAACAGCCTCCCTGTTACCTTTGATGACAAGGCGTTGGAACACTACCGTCAGCAGTTGCTGAAACAACAGACTATATCGCAGACCCAGCATTTTACTGAGATTCAGGCAAAAGCCAATACGACTAAAGCCAGGAGGAATTCGTTATGACTCGGCCTCATCGCCCCAGTGATCAGCAGACAACTTCCCGGGATAAAACCGTTATCCGCATACTGGCATTCATTTGCCTGGTCGGTGGGTTTCAGGTGGCAACCCAATATTTTGCACATCAGTTCGATTATCAGCCGCAGTTGGGTGCGCATTTCCATCAACTCTATGCGCCCTGGTCGATTCTGGTCTGGTGTACTCAGTGGTATGACAAACATCCGGCTATCTTCGATCTGGCGGCAGGTTACGGCATCCTGTTTTCCAGTGTCGGGCTGATACTGGTGTTGATTGTCAAGATGATGTTCGCGAATTCTTCACGTGCGAATCGCAATCTGTATGGCTCAGCCCGATGGGCGGATAGAAAAGATATCGAAGCGGCTGGTTTGCTATCTTCTAAAAAGAGCAAAGGCGGTGAAGCGGTTTATGTGGGCGCCTGGTGTGACAGATCCGGCAAAACACATTATCTGAAACACAGTGGCCCGGAACATGTGCTGTGTTTTGCGCCGACTCGCTCCGGCAAGGGGGTGAGTCTGGTGATGCCGACCTTGTTATCCTGGACGCAAAGTACCGTCATTACCGATCTCAAAGGCGAACTCTGGGCGCTGACGGCCGGTTGGCGCAAGCAACATGCCAACAACAACGTGCTGCGTTTCGATCCGGCATCCCCTTTGAGCTGTCACTGGAATCCGCTCGATGAAATCATCATCGGCAGCGGTACCGAAGTGGCCGACGTACAAAATCTGGTGAACCTGATCGTCGATCCTGACGGCAAAGGACTGGAAACCCATTGGCAGAAGACCGCGCATGCTTTGCTCGTAGGGCTCATTCTGCATGTGCTGTATAAGGCCGAGCGTGACGGCACACCGGCTACGTTACCGGCTGTCGATGCGATGTTATCCGATCCCGACCGCGATATCCGTGAACTCTGGATGGAAATGATCATGCCGGATAACGGAAACGCCCATCCGGTGATTGCAGCCGCTGCTCGCGACATGCTGGATCGGCCAGAGGAAGAAGCAGGCTCTGTGTTATCGACCGCCAAATCCTATCTGGCTTTGTATCGCGACCCGATTGTGGCAGGCAATATCGGTGATTCGGATTTTTATATCCGCGATCTGATGCACCATGGCAACCCTGTCAGCCTCTACATTGTTTCACACCCGAACGACAAATCACGGTTGCGGCCGTTGATCCGCATTCTGATCAACATGATTGTTCGCAAGCTCGCTGGTCGGATGGTCTTTTGCAATGGCGAGTCGGTTACGCACTACCAACACCGATTGTTGCTCATGCTCGATGAATTTCCAAGTCTTGGCAAACTGGAAATCTTCCAGGAATCCTTGGCGTTTATCGCCGGTTACGGCATCAAAGCCTATCTGATTTGCCAGGATATCAACCAGCTTAAAAGCCGTGAATCGGGTTACGGCCATGATGAAGCGATTACTTCCAACTGTCACATCCAGACTGCGTTTGCACCCAACCGGATTGAAACGGCAGAACACTTATCCAAATTGACCGGCCAGACCACCGTGATCAAGGAGCAGATCACGACAAGTGGCCGAAGATCGTCGATGATGCACGGCCATGTCACCCGCACGCTGCAGGAAACGCAACGCGCATTACTGACACCGGATGAATGCATGCGTCTGCCGGGTGCCACCAAAGATGCGAGCGGTAGAATTACAAAACCAGGCGACATGATCATCTATGTCGCCGGATACCCTGCCATTTATGGCGTACAGCCGCTGTACTTCCAGGATGAAGTATTTGCTGCGCGCGCAAAAATCGATCCGCCGCTGTCAAGCGACCGGCTCACAGCCC
>JAGRFM010000221.1 GCA_020446045.1 Nitrosomonas sp. | reverse complement strand
TTGCAATTCGTTGTAATAACTGGTTATTACGCCTCATCGCGCCTTGCCAAAATTAAAAAACAAGGCACTCTAAACACCATCCAACTGAGGTTTCTAGGTTAAATGCGCTTCCGTTGCCTAAAGCTGATCGTTGGCCAGCTTTGGTACGATATATCACCAGCAAAATAATTGCCAGCAAACCCCAGAAATCACAATTTCTCGATTCATTTCCCGCTGCGGTGGCTTTTGATTCCAGCTAACTGAGGAATTCAGGATAAACGATATAGCCTGAGCGCTTTGCACGCTAAAAATGATATCAGATATACTCGAATGGTATAATATCGTTTTTATTCAGTATGTTGCTCGGTGTGGGTTTGGGTCTGGCCGAAAAAATTGTTACTCGAGGAATACGCAAAAGTAATTTTCTGAATCAAATTTGGATATTTTGCTTTTACTTCACGCCAGTCAACTTTAGGTAGCGGAGAGCTATCGCACTCCAGTCCATTTGTTCTACGAATGTACGTCCTTTTTTCCCCATTGCTGCAGCTTGTTGAGGGTTTTCAATCAAATTGATGATGGCATCGACAAAGGCATCATCTACAGCGTTGATAATGATCGCTTCCACGCCATTGTTTACGGGGATGCCTTCTATGCCTTTTGCGGTACTAACAACAGGCAATGCAGCTGCAAAATAGTCTAATATTTTCATGCGCGTTCCTCCACCTTTAAGAAGAGGGACAATCGCAATATTTGCTGCCAAAAGATAAGGCGCAACACTTTTGACCGACCCAGTGAAAATAATATCTTCATGCAGAGATTGAGGGGGGCAGCCTGGACCAATTGCGATGACTTTGACTCTCACGCCGCGTTGATGCAGCATTGGTAATATGCGCTGCGCCAGGATTTTCATTGCTTCAAGGTTAGGTGGGTATAAATAAGTACCATGATAAACAAGAATCGTTTCGTTTTCACCAATTTCAAAGCGTTTTCTCAAATCGATGGGCTTGGCCCTGTCAAATTGTGCGAGATCGACGCCATGTGGAATGTAGTGAATGTGCTGATTGCAGACGCCATCTTCGATCAGTTGGTTGCGATCTCGCTCTGACACGACAATTGTCGCATCAGCTGCATTACACAGTTGAATCTCAATGTCACGCAGGTAATTCACTGTATGGCATGACATCTCAGGGATTTGCTCGCGCAAGCGGTTATATTCGACATTGTGCTCAACGAGTAACACTTTACCACCGCATAGACTGCGAGCCCAAATGCAGGCTCGGGCATACATAGGAAATTCTGCCTGAAAAACATAAACAGGATGACGCACTGCCAGATAGAGTGTTCGAATAATATAGCTCCAATCGAACAAGGGGTAGTATAGAAAAGCATCACTTGCCGGTATTCCCTTTTTCCGGGTTGCTTGTCGTACAAAAAAACGTATCGGTGCTAACAGGCTAATCCAAAGCGGAAAGCGTTTCCGGATTAAGTCTCCTTGCTGGTAGATATAATATTCATTACGGTTATCGGTAATCAAATAGACTGCGTCTATATAGCGTGACAGTGCTGCTGCCGTGCGATCTATTTTAACGGCTGCACCATGATCGGTGGGAAAAATATCAGAGCGTGTAATGATAACAATTTCCTTTTGCTCACCTTGCCGCGGACGAAGTTTCGAAAATATACGTTTGAGTAAACTTATAGCGTTTTGTTTTATTGTGCTGCGAATTCGTGCCAGCAGGTTATAAGCGTTACCTGAACTTGGTATGGCATTACGCGAAGCAATGGCTGAGATAGGAAGGGTTCTTTTGATTTTATTAGGTTTCAACGCGTAATCAATGACTGGTCGGATTGTTTGTAGATAATTGAAATGCTCCTCGATCAAACGCAGTGCATTTTTCGATTTTCTTTCCAATTCACTGGAATCACCCAGTATGTTTTGAAGTAGCGAAGGTAGCTCATCTTTCGAGTGAACGACCCAGCCAGCATCGTATGATTCGATGAGCGATGATATCTCGAGATAATCATTGCATATGACTGGTAAACCAGCGCGCATGAATTCAATAATACGAAAAGACTGGCTATATTCCCGTTCTATATTATAGTCAGCCAATTCAATGCCAATATCAGATTGATGCAGGAGAAACTGCTGCATGGCCCCATATGCGAGAAGGTTGTGCTTACGCAACACATTTTTTTTGTGTGTTTCTTCTATTTCTACTGATAAGTTATCACCTTTGTTGCCATAGAGATATTTCCCGGAGAACAAACATAATTCGCTTTTGTACAGTTGTTCGTTTTCGAGGGTTGTGACAATCTTATCAAACCAAGCTTCAGAGTTTCGCCAGGGCCAAGAAACTCCACCAGAAACAAAACGCCATAACGAATCTTTTTGTTTGGGAGGGCGTTCTTGGCATGGTTGAGAAGAGATTGGGACGATATCAATGGGTATTTCAAAACGGCAATCAATGCCAGCCATGATCAGCCAGGGTAGTAAAAAGTGACGTTGACGTTCATTTCCAACCAGAAAACGATCTGCACGCCTATAAAGCGTCAGCATATGCATTGTCTCTGCATCAAGGTCAAACTCGGTTTGGAACATAATTTCCAGGATTCGTGGTGCAACGACGTCCAGAACGATAGGTACTGCGATTGTTTCGTCAAGGTAATCGAGTAACTCCCAGTATCCGACTACCAACAAATCAGGCTGTTCGTTCTTGATCAGTCGGGATAATTCTTTTTTACTAATAAAGTTTGTGACGCGGATGCCTGGTAAAGAATTATCGATTTCATTAGATGTGAATTTGGCCAATTCACGCGGGTAGGTATAAGTGACTTGGTGACCGTGATCAACCAGACCCTTGGCCAGATAGTAGGCTCGAACGCTATTACCGGTTGCTACACTGGAGGAGTTAAGAAACACCCCATGCGCGATCAGGATAATTTTCATTGCTGGTCAGCTGTATTAAACGATTTGCAGCGTTTCTTGTGACGCTTGTCGTGAAAAATGATTGTTTATATTGATGATCCTGTTAATACTTAAGGCATTTCCAGGTATTTTGCTGCAGTGCATTTTCGACACATTTTGGAGAAAAGATTCTCTACTTTTTCAAAACCACATTTTTTTAACAAAAGGTGCATATCTTCGATTATCAAATACATTGTCTTCAAAATTTATACTTGAATAACGTATCATATACTGCTTATCGCTGACCATTCCTTCGAGAGCTTCATCTTTCAAGCCACCATGTCATGCCTTTTGAACGAGGGCATATTATACCATTTGTGATTGATAGCTTTTTACGTTTCGATGACATGGTTGTTGATACCACGCTCACTGAGCGGCGATAATTTATGGATTAATAATAACTTCGTTTAGAATTTCGCTATATATGTATAAACTGGGTAAATTAAGTGGTTTCAAATGGTTACGTGTTATGAATATTTTTCTTGACGCCGATTTGTTTACCTTGCGTGTTTGGTTGTTAGATTGAGACCTAGGAGCAATAATTCATGCCAGGCGTCTTTGGGATTGCCTTTAGCCATACCTTTGATAATCTGGTCGATTTTGGCGGCATGTAACAGGCTTTGTAACAAGCGTTCAATGGTGATTCGTTTGGCTGCGTTAATCGCGATGTTCTGCCGCTCACCCCAGATGCGCGCAGATTTTAGCAATTGATTTGCTGGAATACCTTGATTAAGCCCTTTGCGTAGAAATATCAGTTGCCGAATCTGTTCACTTACCACGGTGAGAATGAGTGGCAGCGCCATACCTTCACTTTGCAGTCCGTTTAGTATACGCGTGTAGCGTACCGTGTTGGCTGCAATCAAGGCATCTGTCAGCTGATAGACATCGTATCGGGAGACGTCAAAAATGGCATTTTTCACCTGTTCAAACGTTAGATTGCCGGGTGGATAAAGCAATGCCAGTTTTTGAATTTCTTGCTTTGCGGCTAGAAGATTGCCTTCTACCTGACTGGCGATAAACAGCAGCGTTTCCTGATCGATCGATTGTTGCTGCAAGGCGAGCCGGTTTTTAATCCATACCGGCAATTGTGCCTGTTCCATGGCATAGATCGGTATCATGACGCCCTTACTCTCAAGCGTCTTAAACCATTTGGCAGACTGGCTTTGTTTATCCAGTCTGGGGAGCGTGATGAGCGTAATGGCATCCTGTGGCAGAGTCTGACAATAATTTTCCAGTGCTTTGCCGCCTTCTTTGCCGGGTTTGCCGGAAGGAATACGGACGTCGATGATTTTGCGATCGCCGAATAACGATTGACTGTTACTAGCATTTAACAAATCCGTCCAGCGGAAATGAGTGTCAACGGTAAATCTTTCGTGTTCGCTGAAACCTTTTTCACGGGCTTTATTGCGAATATGATCGGTGGTTTCGGCAACCAGCAGCGGTTCGGCTCCAAAAACCGTATAAAGCGGGGCTAGGTGTTTTTGCAGGTGTTTGACGAGTTGGTCTGCTTTTATCTGCATGCGGCTCGTTTAACCTAAAAACCTCGGTTGGACGGTGTTTAGAGGACGTTGTTTTTTATTTTTAAGGCGCATTGAGGCGTTATAACCAGTTATTACAACGAATTGCAACGCTGAAAAAATTAAAAGACAGCGTGCTATAAATAGCATAGTGTAATCTACCAATTGGATGAAAGGATTTCCTTGAGATTGTTCTTTTTATTCATAAAGTTTATGTTCTTTTAAACGGTCAACTAAGGTTTTTAGGTTTAATTAACAGAAGCGCTATTTCCCGAGGTGCCAGGTTTGCTGATGGCTGACAGGCGCCAGATAATCTGTTGAACGGCGTCAGCCTGCATATCACGGTACAACATTTGTTCTTCGGCTTCTTTGGCCAGAATTTGGGCATCCAGAAACGGGAGAATACGTGTTAAAACAATTTCACTTGGCGGTGCAATTTCAATGCCTTTATTGTCAACCAGGCGGGTGGTCATTCTGAAGACCAATTCAAATTCACGGACACGGCCGCCGCCAGAGAGTGAAAGAATTCTTCTTTCATTGCTGGCATTAATAACCTGTAAAATGGCTTCGGCTTCTTCCCTGCTGTCTACAACTTTAGTTGTGGTGGAGGAATCAACAGCACGTCTGAGATCTGATCCGATGGTGTGACCGGGAGGGGCGGCAACATATAAGGTTTTAAATGGCAGTGATGAAATCTGGCCGCGCAGCTTGAAACCGCAGCCGGTCAACATTGATAACATCAAAAGAATGAGTAAAATAAGAATGCCAAAAGAAACAGGTTTTGCTTTAAATCCGACAATAGTTGTTGGAATAGAATTCATCGTGTATAGGAACAAGCGGTTAATGGTGAAAAAGCCGTACGGGGTGTTTGTGATTCTACAGCAAATTGCTGTGAATTGTACCGATGTGCAGTATGATTAGAGCCGTAGGCACTATAGGATGAAATGAAAATAACGTATCTTGCAGTATGCAGATTACCGTAAAATAGAAAAATATTAAGCCTAAAAACCTTAGTTGATCGTTACAAAAAAGTACAAACTTGATGAATAAAAATATAAATTTCAGGAAAATACTTTAATCTGAATGGTGTGCAACACTATGCTATTTATAGTCCATTGTTTTTTAATTTTTGCGGTGTTGCAATTCGTTGTAATAACTGGTTATTACGCCTCAATGCGCCTTGCTAAAAATAAAAAACAAAGCACTCTAAACACTATCCAGCTGAGGTTTTTAGGTTAAAAAGAAAAACAAAACGTGTAATAGTTGTATGAAAAACTTGAATGGGGGTCTTTTACGATGACAGTTGCTTTTGAAGCTCGTGTGCAGGACCGTCGGCAGGGTGTCCCTTTTTTTTGTGCTTATCATTTGGGACTGAGACCCGGCAGGCGAATGGGTGAACGTCGGATTGAAACAAAATCAGGTAGAGCCGCTTATGTTGACCGTTACGCGAATCATTTGATGTTTTGTGTGATCGGTATTATGTTTTTAAGCGTCTGCGATGCTGTATTTACGCTGAAAATTCTGGGCAGTGGCGGGGAAGAATTGAACTGGTTTATGCTGGTGCTGATTGAAGACAGTGTTGAGAAATTTATCGTGTTCAAAATGGCGTTAACGGGGTTGGCGCTTATTATGCTGGTGATTCATCAGAATGTCCGGATTTTTCATCGGATGCGTGTCAGACATTTGAAATATATTATTTTGATGGGTTATGGTACGTTAATTGGTTATGAACTGTACTTGCTTGAACTGGCCTCAAGTCTGTAAAATAAGCATGATTTAAACAAGATAAGAGTGAATGAAGATGACTGAAGGCGAACAAAAAATAACCATTGATGGCACCGAATATGCACTGTCGGCATTGAGCCCGGAGGTTAAAGCGCAAATTACCAATTTACGTGTTGTCGATAATGAGATTGCGCAACTTAAGGCCAGACTGGCCATAGCGAGTACAGCCAGAATGGCGTATCAGGCGGCATTAAAAAATGCCTTGCCGGTTGATACACACTGATGCTTATTCTGATAAAGCATCTATCGGTTTGAAATAAGACGAAATCTTACGTAGATCATCCAATACCAACGTGCCTGCTGCCAAATTCAAGCGCAGGTATGCTAGCAGAAAATTGTATTTTGCTTCGGCCAGGTTGAGCTGGCTGGTATAGAGTTGCTGTTGCGCATCAAGTAAATCAAGGTTGATACGAATTCCTCCTTGTATACTTTTTTCGGTGGCATGAACCAGCAGTTTTGCAGATTTGACGGCTAATTCCAGTGATTCGATTCGCCGTACACTGCTAAAAACCAATTGGTATTGCCTGCGCAGTTCAACCAGGACGTTGTCTGTCATAGCATCCAGTTCTGCTTCTACACGTGCATAATTAGCTTTTGCCTGGGTTGTGAGCGCATTTACACGCCCTCCCGCATACAATGGTACATTTATTTCGACACCGACAGTTGCAAGCTCGACATCCCGATTGAAAGTGATGAATGAAGCCGATTTATTCCGGCTGAGACTGGCGACGAAATCAACGCGTGGCGTGTGACCGGCAAAGCTCTTGCGGATTTCTTCTTTGCCGGATCGCAGAATATGCCGTTGTGTCACGAGTTCTGCATTGCGGTCCAAAGCCAATGCACGCCAGTCATCGAAATCCGGCAAAAATATGGTTTCAGCTCTGAATATATCCGACAGATGATAGAGTTGCGGTGCTTTCATCCCGATAATTGATTCCAGACGCAATTGCGCAACATAGAGCTCGTCTTGTGCCTCTATCAGGCTTGCCTGTGCCAATGCATGCCTGGACTGCGTTTCAAGAACATCTGTTGTGGTGCCTTCGCCTTTCATTAACATGTTTTCGTTGACGCGTTTGAGTTCCGTCAATGAATCCAGTTGCGACTGTGCAAGTTTGAGTTGATGTTGTGCGAGTAATGATCCGAAGTACGCTTCGACAAGACGAACGATTAATTGCTGACTTTGGCTGGTAAACCGGGATCGACTTGAGTTGGTCTGTGCTTGTCCCTGACGATAATTGGCAACGGCTTCCATGTTTATGATGGGTTGGCGAAGCGTCAATGTACTGACCTGAGAATGAAAATTCAGGTCTCTAGGATTGTTTGGATTTGTCGTGCCCTGAGTGTTTGTACCGATACTTTTACTATCAGTATGCGTAATCGATAAGTTTGGCAGCAATCCTGCGCGGTTGATGATTTCAGCTTGTTCTCCTGCTTCGTTTTCATGGATGGCTGAACGGTAAGTCGGGTCGTTCTCGAGCGCCGCTTCATAGGCATCGAGCAGGCCCAGTGCCTGAACCGGGCCAATCAACGCAGAGAATGCTGTCGTAAACAAAACGGTTGTAATTTTTTGCGCGATCTTCATGAGACTATTTATTCCTCACTCATTGATGCGTGCAGGCGGTCAAGAATCGGCTTAAACAAATAATTCATGAGCGAACGTTCCCCGGTTTTCACGAATATGTCGACCGGCATACCGGCGCGAACCTGATGGTGCGTCAGCAGTGCCATGCCTTCAGGCGTTACTTTGGCTTTGAGTTGGTAATACGGCTCGTCAGTCCGCTCGTCGGTAAGTCTGTCGGCGGAAACCTGCAGTACTTCGCCGGGAATATTCGGTGTTTTATTTTGGTTAAACGCTGAGAAAATCAAGTCCACCGGCAATCCAGGGTGTACTTTATCGATCAAATGCACCGGCACTCTTCCGGTAATCATGAGCGGGTCGTCGCTCGGTACGATATCCATCAGGCGAAATCCCGGAGAGATGACGCCGCCTTCGGTGAAGACATTGATACCTACCACGATGCCTTCGGTAGGTGCTTTGACCAGTACATTATCCAGCTCGAATTCATGGCTGATAAGCTGACTGGTCAGCGAATCCGCTTCGCGTTGAATATCGGATAACTGCTGGCGTACTTCTTTTTGATGTTCCTGGAAGCGCTGTACTCGGCGTTGATTTAATTCTGAAATCTGGCGCTGGATACGCCCGATATTACCGGTTTCGGCCGAAATTTCTCCAGTCAGTTGAACATTGGTTCTTTCCAGTTCGAGTACACGGTTGCGCGGCACAAAACCGTCTGATGACAGTTCGCGCAGATTGATTAATTGTTCCTGTAAAAATTCGAGTTGTTGTTTCTTGCTTGCCCGGGATGCTTCGAGCCCCTGTAATTGAACTGTCAGGCCCGCGATATTTTCGTCGATGGCGGCAATTTCATGTTCCATGGCCAGCATGCGCGATTTAAAGAGCTGGTTTTGTGTATTGATGTTGTTCTGAACACGCTGATCGTGTTGCATAGCCAGCAAATCAGCAGGATATTCGATGGTGTTCTGTCTATCACGTTCCGCCAGCAGACGCGCTTTTACAGTACGTGCCGTAATCAGTTGCGTGCGTGTGATTTCGGTCTGTGCCTTGACCTGAACATCATTCATGCGTACCAGGATCTGACCGGCCGTGACATGGTCGCCTTCCTTGACGTAAATCTGATCGATAATGCCGCCGGTGCGGTGTTGTACAGCTTTCCGGTTGGTGTCGACCGTAACGGTTCCGGTAAGCGGCACGCCCTTGTCCAGCGGTGCCAGGAAAGCCCATAATAAAAATCCGCCGACACCGACTAAAACAATAAACCAGCCAAGCCTGGAATGCGGTGTTTCGTCGGTCTTGACTTGTTCTGCTTGCCGGTCCGTTTTATCTGCGTGAGCAACGGGAGCAATTTCGGGTTGATTGGTATTATGTTCTGCCTGCAATTTCATAAATAATCCTGTTGTATCCTTATTATGCTGTAATATGCACTTGCTATGTCTATGGTTTTAAGTTTCTGTATTTACAACATTGACAGTTTGTACGGATGATTGTGTTTGTGCAACGGCTGGCGCCGGTTTTTGTGGTGCGGGCTGATTCTGTTGCTGCTGTTTTTTCAATTCCGTTACGACCTGTTCCGTCGGCCCGAATAGCTTTGCCACACCTTCGTGCAATACCAGTAATTTGTTGGTGATACTAAGAATACTGCTACGGTGGGTGATCAGCACGATAGTTTTGCGGCGTTTGCGTAAATCGATCAATGCATTAAGCAGTGCCTGTTCACCGATATCATCCAGGTTGGAATTGGGCTCGTCCAGTACGATCAGGGCAGGGTCGTCGTACATGGCGCGCGCCAGTCCGAGGCGTTGTTTTTGACCGCCTGAAAGCCCTGCGCCACCGTCACCCAGTTTGGTGTCGTAACCCTCGGGCATGTTCAGGATCATTTGATGAACACCGGCGCGTTGCGCGGCCAGAATGACCTTGTCGGCGTCAATTTCGCCAAAACGCGCTATATTTTCGGAGACTGAGCCGCTGAATAGTTCGATATCCTGAGGCAGGTAGCCGATATGCGGTCCGAGTTCTTCCTTGTTCCATAAATAAACATCTGCGCCATCCAGACGAACTTTCCCGGCAGCCGCTGGCCATACGCCAACCAGAAGCCGGGCCAAAGTCGATTTTCCCGAACCACTCGGCCCGACAATACCCAGCACTTCGCCGGAAGCCAAGGCCAGACTCAGTCCTTTGATGACCGGGACACGTGAACCGGGCGGCGCCGCGGTGATATTCTCGACGCTAATGACGCCAGTTGGTTTTGGAAGCGCCATACCGGGTTCACGGGCAGGATTATGTTCCAGCAGTTTGGTTAACCGGTCGTACGCGCTGCGCGTGCTGCCGAACTGTTTCCAAACGCTGATTAACAACTGAACCGGTGCAATCGCGCGGCCCATCAAAATCGATGCAGCAATCATCATGCCTGCGGAAATTTCATTTTCCAGTACCAAGAGTGCGCCAAGGCCCAGCATCAGTGATTGCAATGCAACCGTTGTGGATTTGGATATTGCTGTCACGATACCGGCTTTTTCACTGGCTTCAGCTTGCAGATTCAAGAAACGGCTATGCAGCTTGTTCCAGCGTGCCTGAAGATTGGGCAGCATGCCCATTGCTTCGATGACTTCGGCATTGCGCAGATTATTGGAGGCCATATTGGTCGAAACGACGGCCATGGTGTTGGCTTCATCCAGCGGTTTGCGTGAGATTTTTTCGTTGATATAGGCCAGTACAATCAGAAGCATGGTTCCCAGTAGCGCAAAAATGCCCAGCCAGGGGTGGAACATAAAAATGACGAAAATATAAATCGGAAACCAGGGCGCGTCAAAAAAAGCGAATAACGCATTGCCGGTCATGAATTGGCGGATGTTGGTCAGGTCTTTTAACGCCTGCCCGGCATTGCCTTCTCCCTGTTTGAGACTTTGTTCAAAAGCAGCGGTATAGACGCGTTTGTTTAATTTCTGATCGAGTTTTGCACCAACGCGAATCAACACGAAACTACGTACATATTCAAGTGCTCCCAGAAAAATGTAAGCACCAATAACTATCAGCGTCAGCATTAACAATGTCATTTCGTTACGGCTGGTCAGTACGCTATCGTACAGTTGCAACATATAGATGGCCGGCATCAGCATAAGAGCGTTGATGACTGCGCTGAAAACACCGATTGAACGGAAAGCCTGTTTAAAGCTCAAAAGAACTTCAGCGATTTCATTTTGGGGTGTGTTTTTGAGTTTCATCAATTTTTAAAAGCTAAACTAAATAGACCTTTTTTAAGGTAAGTCTTCCTTGGTTAGAATAAACGGTCTGGGTGAAAATTGTAACTGTTGCTGTAATTCCGAACTATCAAAGACCAAATCCTGATTCATGCGCTCCGCCATAGTGCTGTTCCAGTTCCGGTATCGCGGGAAAAAACGCAAAAAGCCAACGGCCAGCTTAAAAGACCAAAGCGGTATGGTTAGCAAATATGGTTTTTTATCCAGTGTAATAAAAATACGCCGCACCATTTCCCGATAAGTCAGTGTTTCGCCGCCTGTGAGATTATAGGTGCATTTTTTTAAATTTAAAGCCTTTAATGCGAGCAGGCAAGCTGATGCAACATCTCCGACATGAATGGGCTGTCTTAACCCGGTAGCTTCTCCGAATAAAGGGAAAAAATGAAAACGCTTGATAAACCGGGCAATTTCGGCGATATTTTTGTCTCGGCCCAGACCGTAAATCATTGTGGGACGCAGAATAATCCATTCGATATGATTTGCTGCGGCCCAGGCGGAAATCTGATTTTCGCCTTCCGTTAATTGCTGCACAATGTATTGCTCGTATGCATCAGTCGAATTTTTTTTCGTTATTTGGCTCGTAGAAGATAACAGGACAATGCGTTTTATACCATATGTTAATAAGAGACTGAAGTATTCGGGTAAGACCCAGATCGGTGCAACACAAATCCACAGGTCGATTTTTTTGTCTATGTGATCGATTTGGTTATAGGGTGACAGTTTTTGCCAGGTTATTTTGGCGGTGTTACCCGTCATGGGTTTGCGCGAGAAGGCTATGATATTCCAGTTATTTTCAATTAATGCCTGTTGCAGGCATACACCGGTCAGACTGGTTGCCCCGATTAATCCTACATGCCGGTTATTCATGTTTGGGCTTCAGGAATTTGTGAATACCTTGTGCAGTATAAAATAGAACGGTAAGCATGAATCTGAGCCATACACCGCATGTCACAAGTCCCATCAGGATAGGGGAATACTGTTTGCCAAAGAATTTCCGGTAAAAACGAACCATTCCTTTATGTTTGTGCCAGGCGACAAAAAATGGCCGGGCTTTACTGCAAGTACCCTGATAGTGTACTGCTTTGGCATCGGGTACAAATAATATTTTCCAGCCATTTTGGCGGAAACGCATGCATAAATCGAGATCCTCGCAATGCAGAAAATAACCTTCGTCCCAACCACCGACAGCTTCCAGTGCTTCACGCCGCACCAGCATCATGGCGCCTGAAGTGGCCTCCACTTCAATGGGTTTGTCAGGTAATGGTTTTTTGTGCAGATGAAAGTCAGGAAATGTTTTCGGCCAGAATTTTTCCAGACGATATAAACCTGTAGCGCGTATAAAAGCCCGCCAGGGGGTTGGGATGTCACGGCGTGCACCGCCTTGTTCTGTTCCGTCAGGGTTTGTAATTTGACCGCCTGTCATGCCAATTGATGCGTTTGATTCGAGTGCTTGTATTAATGTGCTGATTGTATTCTTTTCGAGAATACTGTCCGGATTCAAAAACAGTATATAGGCTTCATGAGCAAGTTTATAACCCATGTTACAGCCTGCAGCAAAACCTTGATTGGTGTCAGCACAGTGTATGATTAGGTTTTTGTTTCCAGGAAAAGCCGCTTTTAGATTATTGAGACTGTTGTCTGATGACGCGTTATCGATAACGATAGTTTGTCGCGCCTGATCCATAGCGTTGGTAACACACTGAATTAAAATATTACCAGCATTATGGTTGATAATTATAACGGAAACCGATTGTCGATCTTGCATTTCTTCTATCCGGATAATCTATTCATGCTGAACTATTTGGTGCAAGATGGTTTAACCTAAAAACCTCAGTTGGATGGTGTTTAGAGTACGTTGTTTTTTATTTTTGGCAAGGCGCATTGAGGCGTAATAACCAGTTATTACAACGAACTGCAACGCTGAAAAAATTAAAAAACAGCGTGCTATAAATAGCATAGTGTAATCCACCATTTGGGTGAAAGGATTTCCCTGAGATTGTTCTTTTTATTCATAAAGTTTATGTTCTTTTAAACGGTCAACTGAGGTTTTTAGGTTTAAGTTTATATATTCTCGTTTCGCTGCAAAATTTTTTGTAATTGATTTTCTGCAATGGAAAATGAGAAGTTCTTTTCGATATTGATTCTTCCTGATTCTGAGAGGGATGTCCATAACGATTCGTTATCATAAGCGCGAATAATTTGTTTTGTAAAATCTTCCGGTGTATCCGCAATTAAAATGTCTTGTTCCGGGATAAGATTCATACCTTCCATTGCAATGGGTGTTGCAACTACGGGTACGCCGTAAGTCATGCTCGTGTTAATTTTCCCTTTTACACCCGCGCCATAGCGCAATGGCGCTATAGAAAGCTTTATATGATCAAAAACAGGTTTGATGTCAGGCACAAATCCTTTGATGATGATAAATGGCGATGCATAACTTAACAATTTCTCAGGAGGATCAGAACCTATAATAATAAGCTTTAAGTCCGGTTTTTGTTGATGAAGTTTCGGGAATATGTCATGAATGAAATATTCAATTGCATCCAGATTGGGCGGGTGTTCAAAGTTGCCAATAAATAAAATATCTTTACGATCATGAAAATGAGTAACCGTTTCTTGATTTTTATGGATATTTGATAAGAGTTCTACCGATAAATCGGGCGCTTCCGCTTTGAGGTATTCAATTTCGATCGGACTGACCACGATTGTTTTGTCCGCTTTGCGTGCAATACTGAGTTCCTGCTGTTTGCGTAATCTTGCTGAAACCTGAGAAAGTTTGTTTTTGGTAATATCCGCTTGTCGCTGTTCGCGGAGAAAGTGAAGGTCTACCGTATCAAATAAAATGATTGCGTTGGGACAAAATTTCTTTGCCGTATCGATATATTTCTCAGCGACATCCGCGCGGCTGAGTAAAACAACGTTGTAGGTATGCCCGAATTTTTTTATATGTTCATGAATAGATTTTAGGTAGGGAAAATAAAAACATTCAATACCGATTGCCTGCATTTGTCTCGTGTAAATGTCATGATATTCGATAGTGTTCGCAATAAAGCTGGTTTTATATCCAAGCTTCTGGAAGATCTGCAGCAGGTTAAACATTCTTAGCGAGCCGGAATCGTTGTCCGGCATAAGAACTCGAGCATCAATTATGAGGGCGCGTTTATGGATATTGCGTTCTTTTTCTAATTCAGGCAATTCGCCATTGTGCCGGTGAGATTTAAGCGTTTCTTTCCATTGTTGATAAAATTTGTCATGGTTGATAACTTGATATTGCTTTGTTCCGGAGGTGGTATCAACACCTGAAGAAACGCCTTCAAAATGTACAATAACTGCATTGGGTTGATAATAAGCCTGCTTGTTTGCAGCTCTGACACGAAAGGCAAGATCGGTGTCTGCATAGTAAGCTGGTGCATAGCGCACATCCATTAAACCCAATTCGAAAAAATCCTGCTTTGAAATCACTATGCATGTACCGGAGCAGTAATCGACAGCTCTGCAATAAGAATATTCTGGTTTGTTGGGGTCATCAAAGCGTCCATAACTCCATGCAGAACCGTCTTGCCAGACGATACCGCCTGCTTCCTGCAATTGGCCATCCGGATAAATAAGCTTGGCGCCAACGAGGCCGGCGTCCGGAAAATCTGAAAAGGTATTTCTAAGCGCATTTAACCAGCCTCGGGTAACTACGGTGTCATTGTTCAGGAACAGCAAATAGTTTCCTTTGGCTGCATTGGCGCCGATATTACAGGAGTGTATAAATCCTTTATGTGTACTGTTGCGGATCACCGTAATGCCTGCCAATTGATTGAGCATTTGCGTTGTTTCGTCATTCGAGAAATCATCGACAACAATGATCTCAAAGCCAGGTGCTTCATTGCGATGTTTATATATCGATTCCAGGCAGGTGAACGTGTAAAGGTGTTTATTGTAAGCGGGGATTATGATTGAGATTTCAGGATCATTTACACGCACAAAATTGAGTGGAAAATAGTGTGTTGCCAGGTGAGTTTTATCAGGTGGCGAAGGTTTCTTAAAGGGAAGAATTTTTCTATAGATTCTCTTAAATAAGGCGCTTAGGCCCTGAATTCTTAAAATGCTATATGAGATTGAGAGGTATCTAAGTGGTTTGATCACTTTCCAGCTTCTAATGCTTTATTTGTTTGTTTTTGGGTATCACTACAAAAAATGTGATTGCTGATTGTTACACATTAATTAGCTGAATAGCTGCGTTTTCGCTATCCTGATTTTCTTTCAGGATAGTTCTCAGTTGGTTTTCAGCAACAGCAAATGAAAAGTACCGGTCTATGTTGGCCTTACCCGAATGTGACAAATTTGTCCATAACTGCTCGTCATCATAAGCGAGAACGATTTGCCTGGCAAAGTCTTCCGGTGTATCGGCAATCAACACATCTTTGCCATGAACGAGATTCATTCCCTCAGCCGCTATGGTTGTTGCAACCACCGGCACACCGTAAGTCATGCTGGTATTAATCTTGCCTTTTACGCCGGCGCCATACCGTATTGGCGCTATGGACAGCTTGATGTGGTTAAAAAGCGGTTTGATGTCCTCGACATAACCTTTGATGACAATATGCGAAGAAGCATGAGCGGCTATTGTATCGGGAAGGTGAGAGCCGACAATCAAGAGTCTAATTTCGGGTTTTAAATCATGAAGTATCGGAAAAATTTCGGTAATGAAAAATTCCATGGCGTCAACATTAGGCAGATGTTCAAAACCGCCAATAAACAGAATGTCTTTTCTCGCCTGATAGCCGAAAACAGTTTCATGGTTTTGATGGATATTCGATAGCAGGGCTACAGGAACATCTGGCGCTTCCCGCTTGAATAATTCGATTTCTGCCGGGCTGACCAGCAATGTTTTGTCTGCCTTGCACGCAGTGTTTAATTCCTGTTGTTTGCGCATTTTTGCATTTGCCAGAATGTGTTTGTCCTGACTGATTTCAGCTTGACGTTGCTCGCGCAGGAAATGAAGATCGACTGTATCGAATAATATCATCGCATTGGCGCAGTATTTTCGGGCAGCATCAATAAATTTTTCGGCAATATGTACGCGACTGAGTAAAACAACATCATAAAGATTTCCCTGTGATTTAAGGTATTCTGGGATGGATGTCAGATAGGGGGGATAAAAGCATTCAATACCGATTTTTTGCATTTCCTGGGTATATTTTCTGTGATAATCCTTCTCGTTGGCGGCAATAAAACTGACTTTGTACCCTAAACGCTGGAAAACCTGCAGCAGGTTAAACATGCGCAACGAACCGGAATCGTTGTCAGGCATGGGGACAAGCGTATCAATGACGAGCGCGCGTTTATTGATGTTGCGTTCTTTTTCAAACTGTAACCTGACGCCATTGGCGCAATGGGATTTGAGTGCGTCCTTCCAGCGATTGAAAAATTTTTTTTGATTGACGACTTGAAATTGCTTTGTGCCTCGTGATATGTCAGTGCCAGATGATACGCCCTCGAAATGTACAATAATTGCACCGGGTTGGTAGTAAACTTTTTTTTCGTTTTTCCTGACTCGAAAGGCTAAGTCGGTATCTTCATAATAGGCGGGGGTGTAGTAATCATCAAATAAACCGAGCTTGAGGAAATCTTGCCTGGGAATCATCAAGCAGGCTCCTGAACAGTAATCGACTTCCCTGCAATAGGAATATTCGGGTTTATTAGGATCGTCATAACGGCCATAAACCATGGCGGATGCATCCTGCCATACGATACCTCCGGCTTCTTGTAATCTGCCATCGGGATAAATAAGTTTAACCCCAACCAGTCCCGCGTCTGGAAAATCCATGAAGGTGTTTCTCAAAGCATCCAGCCATCCTGTCGTGACGATGGTGTCATTATTCAATAATACGATGTAACGGCCTTTGGCAGCTTTGGCCCCGGCATTACTGGAAAAAATGAAGCCTTTGTTTTCAGTATTGCGGATGACCGTGATACCTTCGATATCTTCCAACATAACCGCAGTATCATCGTCTGATGCATCGTCTATGACGATCACTTCGTAGCGGTTTTTTCCACTGTTCTCATGAATTGATTTGAGGCAGGTAAAGGTATACAGCGATTTGTTGTAGAGCGGGATGATAATGGATATTTCAGGATCAGAGTAATCAGGAAAACTGAGTGGATAATATCGAGGCTCAAGCGAGTAGTGCGGATTCCGGAGTTGGATGGCTTGTGAGGATGAAAATAACTTCCTGATAATACGCTTGATCAGCGCACGAAAACCATCTGTTTTAAGAATAACGAGTGCGATGCGAGAATATCTGATTAATGGGATCACTTGCCGTTTGTTAAAAAGTATTAATGGAAAGGATGATCATTGTTATTCTATCATGAAGCGATTGATGACTAGCGGACAAGTCCGTGACCGTAATAATAGTCATCCAGTACCAGTGAACGCAGCAGATTGTTTTCGGATTGGGACGGATTGTTTACAAATGCTAAAAACAGTGATTCTGCAATGTGTGGCGGTATTTCAATATCAGGCAGGAGATCATCCCGGATAGTAACAACTTGTTGGGTAAAATCAATGATTCCACGCCGGATTTCTGCGCGCGTCTCAGCCGATTGCCTTTCTTCAGGCGTTTGGGTGCGGAATTCGGGCAAGACATTGCCATAGTCGTCCCTATGGTAGCTAATGATTTGAGCGGTGTCGGCGCTGAGGAATTTTTCAATGGTGAAGCTTTTCCGGTAAATGACCGGTTCAGTTGCACTCGGTTTGGCATAGTGGCAATAGTAGCCTTGTGTGATTACCTGATGCGCTGACGCTATGCGTTCGGCACGGTCCAGCGTCATCATATAATAACCATGTATTTTCTGTGTCAGCAGTTGATTGAGTTTTCCCTGTGTCGTTGCCGCGTAACCGACGTCAACAATTGCAGCTGTTGTATCTGGGTTGAAACCGATATTCTGTAAATAAGCCATCAATCCCGGGCGTTCATTTTCGGCTTGATTCAGAATCCGTTTTTCCAGCGCTTGCAGCAGTGGTTTTAAATGATCAATTTCTCCCGTTTTTACAGTCACCGGCTTTTTCTTTGGCCATAGTTTGCGTTGCGCCAGTTCTTCACATTCATTCTCAGACAAGTGCAATCCAAACCGCTCAGAAATAAAATCCGGCATGGGGTTGGGAGCATAGTGAGTGCCGGCAATGGTGAAAATATCATCCAGATTTGCAATCATGGGCACGGTGACTGCGCGGCGCGAGAGTACCAGGTACTCTGACGCCACAGCATGCGGATCTTCGGATGTCCATAAATCGTAAACTATTTTGAGTATTTCGCCTTCACGTGCGAGAAAAAATAAGCGCTGTATCGCGTCAGTCTTCACCTGTTTTGCCAACCATTGTACGAAGGAGAGTACCAACGGGCCGGCAACGGTATATCCAACGGCCCAGGGCGAGGCAGGTACAAAATCGGCAGGATTAAATTGCGGATAGAACAGCGGCCGGAAGTTCGCCTGGACGATGGCGCCGAGGGTGAGCTGGGTATTCAGATCGTTTTGGGCGGGGGGGGCG